>JAWOER010000077.1:0-8538 GCA_046482655.1 Candidatus Delongbacteria bacterium
CTGCAGATATATTTCCTTAACTCACGCTTCAGCCAGATCATAGAGATAAAAAAAATGGATAAAACGATTATCCAGGACAGGACAATCAAAATCGCGCTTCCAGTCAGAAAATGAGGACGAGAGGAATTCTGTACTCGAGAATGCTTTCTATAATTTCGATATGGCTTTAAGGCTTCTTCATCCGTTCATGCCTTTCATTACAGAAGAACTATGGATGTGGATCGGTGACAGAAACCAAGACGATTCTATAATGCTTTCGACTATCCCCGAAGCTGATGACGGTCTGATTGATGCAGATTCCGAAGCTGTTATGGAGAAGGTGAAAGATATAGTCGGAAAGATAAGAAACATCAGAGCGGAGAATAATATATCACCTACGAAAGTACTCAACCTCATCTTTAAAACGGAAGATGAAGATCTTAAGAAATTCGATCCGGTAATAAAGTTCCTTGCTAAGATCGAAAATATCACATTGGACACAAATGCCGAAAAACCCAAACTCTCAGCAACGGCACTTATTTCGGGAACAGAAATGTTCATTCCGCTTGAGGGCATTATTGATGTGAAAGCCGAGATCGAAAAGATAGAAAAAGAGATAGCGAGACTTGAGGGGGTCAATGCGGGGATAAACAAAAAACTTTCGAACGAACAGTTCGTTTCCAGAGCTCCCGAAGCTGTTTTAGCCAAAGAAAAGGAAAAGCTTGCGAATAATACAGAATCAATAAAGAAACTAAGATCCGGTCTCGAGAACTTTATTTAGAGAGGACTGATGAAAAGAGGCCTCGTCATACTTATTCTGACCGTTTCAGCTCTTCTGTTAAGCTTTGATATCAGAGATTATGAGCCTAAGCAGATCACAACTGAGTCTTCTTCGGAAACCAATGTGGTGGTCAGAGACAACAATACTGTCTATTTTGCGTCCGACCGCAGCGGCAATTATGATATTTATAAAAAAAACATTGAAGATGAAACAGTAATAAGGCTGACATCTCATCCGGGAAATGAATATCCGGTCTCATACAATAAGAATATCATAATGCTTTCTGATGAGACAGATATCTATAAAAATCCGTATTTTTTGAATGAGAAGGGAAAAAAAGAGATCATATACTCATCTGTGGGCAGGGAAATGCATCCTTTGTACAGAAATGGCAAACTGTATTTTTCCAAAACAGCCAGAGAAGGCCCGAAATTTGTCCGATATGATACCAGGAAGAAAAAAACCGAACAATTAAAGGGCGCGTCCGGTACAGATATGATGTTTTTTTCAGACAATAAAGTGATGTTTTGTTCACGGGAGGATGACGAGGGCTACAATAATCTTTTCTCTGCTGTTATCAGGAACGATTCAATAGTTGATGTTGAAAGCATGACCTACGGCAAAAGAATAATTACCGGTTATGATATCTCTCAGGATAAAGAAATTGTGGTGTTTTCTGCCGTTTCTTCCGATACGAATAAAGATTTAAGGATCGATCTTTTTGATAATTCGGTACTTTACAGAATTGACACGGCCGGGAAATTCTGGACCGATCCGGTACAGCTGACTTCGGATTCATATTCCTCAACAGATCCCTGCATCGCACCGGACGGAACAATTTTCTTCGTCTCCGACAAAAAAGGTGATCCCGATATATTTTCCTGTAAAATGGAAGGAGTAGCTCCCCTAAAAGATTCTTTTGCAGAACAAAAAAAGGTCTCAGATCAGATATATGAACGGTACAGGGCACAAAGGGCTTTATCGGAGGCAACTGATAAAAATATTTCCGACGACTCATCGGAGCTCTTATCCACGGCCCTGATCTCCTATTACAGAGCACTTTCTTATTACGGCACAGCAGAAAAGGAAATGGCTGAGATATATTTTAGGATAGCAGAAATATATGAGACTGTCAAAGATATTTCATCAGCAGAATCAATATACAGAATAATTGTTGCAAAATATTCTCATATAGAGAATTTATCCGGCAGGGCAGAGATAAAAAGACTGTCCCTGGAGCTTAAGAGAAGGCGTATATCCGACTCTGAATACAGTTATGAGCTTGACCAGCATCTCGATTATCTTGTACGGCTTGGAAAAGAATACAAAAATAAGGAAATTAAGAATCTGATAAATATGCGTATCGGGCAGATTCATTTTAATTTGAACAATTATACCACAGCGAACTCCTATTTTATTGCGGGTCAAAAAAAAAGTGACGGTACAGAGAATCCCGAAGCTTATTTCCGGATGGCCCGGACAGCTTTTGCAAATGAAAATTATTCGGCGGGGAGCGAGCTATTGCAAAAGGCGATAGCATCGGCAGAAGATCCTGATCAGAAAGGGAAATATATTGTCAGCTATCTGGATGTTTTGAGCAGAGAGAACGATACCGGTTCTGCGGGCATTACGAATATACTCTCCGACAATAACGCAGCTGCCGAACTCAAATCCTATGCAGCCATGACCATGGGCGAAAGTTCGGACGATATTGATATTATGGCGGAGTATTTTGGTAATGTAAAACAGTATTATGTTTCGGAGCCTGATAATTATCTGCTGAAAAAATTCTCCGCCCGCTCAGATCTTATGCTTGCGGAAACATATATTCAACATGATATGACAGAAGAAGCAGAAGGTACTCTTAAATACATAATAGACAACTATACCGGCTTCGACTATGATATTTACCCTTCTGTAGCGTCTGTAAAACTCTCAGACATATACCTTGGTAAAGCCTCCGGTTTTATAGAAAGAGAGATGTATGACAATGCTCTTCTCTTTTACTTTAAGGCTTATGAGCTGGATGATTCTAATATAATTGTGATCAGAGGTATAGTAGAATCGTATCTGGGACTTAACAGAATAGATGAAGCGGTCAGATATTTTGAAAAACAGCACGGTTCGGACACGAACAACGCCCAGTTAAATTACGCTATGGGTTATTGCTATGCCGTGAGAGGAACACAGGGCATACCCGTAAGATCGGACCTTTTGCGTGCCGTAAAATTTTTGGAACGGTCTCTCGAGATCGACGGGGAGATTATATACTCCTACCTTACATTGTCTTATTGCCACGAGGGTCTTTATCATATTTCGCTAAAAGAAAAGATAAGAAAAAAAGATAAAAATCTCTTTTTAAAAGCGTTCGATTATGTTACCGGACCGCTGAAATTCATTTTAGAAACAGTAAAATTGATCGAAGATACCGATTTTGACCACAACGACGAAGCCATAACGCTCCTTAACAGAGGATTGAGTCTTACTGAGTATTCTGCTGATAAGAAACTTTATTTAAAATTGAAGCTCAATTTGGCAAATAATTATTATAATATGGGAGAGTATGCAAGAGAGCAGGCCCTGATCAACTATTTGTTCATAATTGATAAAGGTTACGAGTTCAGTTCACAAGAACAAAAGGCTATTGTGTATGAAAGGATAGGGCACTGCCTGTTCACCATAAAAGATCAGAGTGCAGAAAAATACTACAGAACAGCCTTAGAGCTGTATAAAGGGCTTAACCGCAGGGAAAGTGAAATAAGAGTTTTTATGAGGCTGGCGCTTTTATATCTGGCCAACGAGGATGAGGAGGGCGAATATATCGGCGGATTCGATGCATATGAAAAATATTCAGAACTGCTGGTAAAGCTGCAGAGCGAGAACAGGACCGATGCTGTAAAGCTTGTAAAAAGGAACAGTGCGTTTGCAAAATTTTTGGATCAGGAATATGAATATTCTTCCCTGATCCTCAATGAACTTATTTCTGAGTATAAAGAATACGAAGGATATCTCGACAGCGACGATTATATCATTTTAACACTTTTGGGACTAAATATACCGGTCTGGAAATTCGATCTGACCATCGGATCTCAATATTCTGAGGGGTTTAAGGGAAAAGAAGAACTCGCTCTTCTGTATTCTCTAAATTCTTCAAATTATCAAAACCTTAAAGAATTCGGTGAAGTGGAAAAGGAATTACTAAAAAAAGCCGAATTATTCAAAAAAAACAATTTGGTGTTAAGTCTGATAGAAAACCGTCTGGGCATAATCTATTATTCTGTGTCGAAAATGGAAAAGAGCATAAAAAAATTCTCGAGTTCGAGATCGATATGCAATAAACTCAATTTTTACAGAGCAGCATTGATAAACGAGAATAATATTTTAAAAGCCCGGCTTAACAGAATAGATATAAGAGACGAGCCCGCTATAGAAAAACTGATCAGTGATACCACCACATTTTCAAATGCCTACACCTTATCTCAAATGCCGGAAAAAAGCGAAAATTTAAACCTTAAAGGTATGTTGAGCTACAAGCTCTACAGTACACTTAATTCCTCTGATAAGCCTGAAGCCAGATACAGGGCACTGCAATATCTGATCCGTGCAGAAGATCTTTTTAAAAAAGCATATAATGAGGCAGGCCGTTCTTTAAGAGAAGGTGAAACAGTTAACAGGTTTTCTGCGGCTGCTCTGTTCAATCTTTCAGAAGTTTTTTTGGAATCAGGTTATTATCAAAAGGCACATGAAACATTAAAAAAAGGCAGAAAAAAGGCGGCATCGACTACTGATAAACTTCTTAACTGGAGGTATTTGTTAAAGCTGGGCGATCATGAAAGATCACCGGAAAAAAAACTCGATCTCTATTCCCGGGCAGAAAAGATACTTTCTCAGTATTTGCCTTCAACAGAAGGCTATGAACTTGTTACAGGCTGGACAGAAGATATTGACCCTCTGTACGACCGCCTGGTAGAAGGTTGCCTGCGGTCACAAAAATTTAAAGAGGCGATGAATTATGCAGAAAGAAGTAAGAACCGTAAGTTGTTGAATTACTACTCAAGCCGGTATCTTGACTATCGCGAACAGCTCCATAATATTCATATAAGAAAAATAAGATACAATAATGATGAGATAATAAAATACAGACAAAAAGCAGAGATACTGAGAAGAAAAGATGCGGATAAATACAGTGACAGGATAGAAGAATATGAAGAAAAAGCAGATATTTATAACAGCGAACTAAAAGAAATATACGAACAAATAAGAAAGTCGAACGACGAAAGACTTCTTCAGTTCGTCAGTATAGAGGATATAAATTACCCGCAGGTAAAAGAAATTCTGGATCGGGATCAGGCAGTCATAAGCATATATTCTTCAAAAGATTCGACTATTTTCTTTTATTTTGACCATAAGGGAATTCAATATCAAAAGAGCGGCCGGGAAAAACATTTAAAAATACCGGAAAGTTTTACGAGCGGTAATGACCTGCCTGAGCAGATATTTGTTATACCTGATATTGATAAGAGTTATGATATGGATTTTTTCGCCCGCAGCAATTATCAAAACGGTTTGAATATCACTATCCTTCCCTCTGTTCTTTCATTAAAGACAGTTAATGAGAACAAAAATATAAACTATACAGAACTAAAAAAATGTTCCTCTATATCTTCGAGTAGTGCGCCTCTGTCATCTGAATTTGAAAGCGGCGGCATTGTATATTTTGATAAACCGGTAAAGATAGACAGGATCAATTCTTTGGAATCGGAATTTTCATTTAAGGACAAAAAAGTCCCCTTAAAAGAATTTTTGAAGTTCAAGATGCCGGCATACGCAGTCATCCTGAAAGGTTTTGAGGGCAATACAAGGCCTATGGACAAAGCTCTGTTGCTAAATACAATGATATTCGCCGGTGCATCAACGGTCGTTTTCCCTGCTGATCCGGATCAATACACTGGTAAACAAATAGACGATATTGTCAAAAAAATACATGATGATGCTCCCGAACAAAACATTTCAGATATACTTTCTGATGTTAATATCCCGATGTCTGTTTCTGGTCTGGCGGGAATGAATAAAAAAGAACAGAATGACTTTGCAGAAAGAAACCTCCGGTCTTCGCTGGTCAACGGGATCAGGTATTACAACAGCAAAGTCTATGAAAAAGCATCGGTGTTTTTTCTGGAGGCACTTGCCATGGCCAGAAACATCAATGACCCTCAGGAACTGAATATACTCAAAACACTCATATCGTCCTTTTCCAGAATGAGAGATTATAAAAGAGCGGTAATATATGGAAAACAGCTTTTGGAATATACCGAAAGCAAAAATATGGATAAAGAGCGGATAAAAGCCTATGATTCCTTATCAAAAGATTATTTCCGGTACGAAAAATACAATGAAAGTATTGAGTGTCAGCTAAAGATCCTGGATGATCCTCATACAAATAAGAATGCAAAACTTGCATCCTATAATATGCTTTCAACAATATATTCACGGACAGGAGATGAAAAAAAGAGCATTTATTACAAAAAAAGATTTTTAAAGGACGCAGGCCTTACCGGTGAAGAATTTACAGATCTGAACCGAAATGTGAAGGGTAATGCCGCAAAGGTACTTTTCAACTCAATGCGCAATATTATGGTAAATTATTACAGGCAGGGAAAGATCGATTCCGCTCTTTTTGTCTATAGAACGATCTCTGAGAACGAGGGTCTTTTCGACGAAATAGAAAAAAATGATCTTGGAGAACTCTACGAATCAGCAGGATTATGCTATTTTAGAAGATCAAATTATTCCGGGGCAGAGGAAATGTACAAAAGATCTTTAGAGCTGGCCGGTGACAGGAACAGGATGATATCTGTTTATCTGAACCTCGCCGATGTTTATTATTTTACAAATAAATTGCTGCAGTCGGAAAAATATCTTTCCCTGGCAAAAAATTCAGACCCCGGCGACAGTGAACAGATAAGACTCTATAACACATGGAGCCTGATAGAGGTACGAAAAAATGACATTGCAACAGCGGTAAGTTATTCATACCGGGCTCTGGAAAAAACCCTCGAGATCGGCAATGAATTTGAAGAAAGTACAGCCAGGGTCAATCTGGCAAAGATATTAATACTGGAAAATAATATCGAAAGTGCAAAACGGAATCTGGAACAAAGTCTTATATTGGCAAAAAAAACCAAAAATGTAAAAGCTGAACTTTCTTCCATGTTCTACAAAGGGGAAATTTTTCTGGATGCGGATAACGAACCCGACAGCGCCCTTGTATATTATGAGCGATGCCTTGACCTTTCTATTTTGGAAAATGATGAATATTTCAGAGCCAGGTCACTATACGGAACAGGTCGGACTTATTATAGAAAAGATGATCCGGAAAAGGCAGTCTCATATTTTAAAAAAGCCATGCAAAGGTCAATCGAACCCGGATTTGACGACATATATATAAATTCTGCCTATATGCTTTCGGAAATATACAAAATAACGGATGCAAAAAAAGAACTTGATATTCTTAATGATCTTATAGTCCGGGCTGTCGAATTATCAGCAGAAAGTGAAAGTGTTTTCTTAAGCAATATTGAACAGCAGGTATGGGACGGATTTGATAAGATCATAAATATTCACATTACAGAAACAAGGTATGAAGATGCTCTTTCCTATATCGTGCTGAAAGACGATCTTATAACATTTGAGGATATGAAATATTTTGATCTTAAAGACAAAAAGACCTCTCCTGTAAAACAGCAGAAATTTTCAATATCGGAAATTAGAGAATGGATATCCAAAAAAGAAGCTTTACTTATGTTCCTGCCTGCAGGAAAAGTCTGTAATATTCTTCTAATAGACAGCCGGGGAGTTACAAATTTTTCTGCAGAGCTTAATAAAGATATTACAGATCTTTCTGCCAGAATAGCTGCAAAAGGTGATCATTCCGGGGCCGCGCAAAGATCATATGATATTCTGTTCCCGGACGGTCTGAGGGACATTTTGACCGACAAAGAGAGACTGTATATGTATTCTTCCAATATTTTAAAAAACTATCCTTTTGATGTCCTCTTTGACGGAAAAAAATATCTGATAGACAGGTATGATATTGCAGAGGTGGGAGACATGGGAGAATTCAAGGCCGGTAACCGGAATGACAACATAAAAAAAAGCATTTCTTTCGTAGATCCTTTTACTGCAGAAAGCGATCTTGTTTTTGCAAAAAGAGAATACAACTCCCTTAAGTATTTTGGTAATTCGACCTTTTCTGCAGAAAAAAGAGAGGCTACAGAAACACTGTTAAAGTCAGAAGAAGCTACACAATATGATATGATCCATTTGCCGGTCCACAGTTTTATTTTGAGCAAAGATTCGCTAAAAAGAACAGGCCGCTCAAGTTATGTTCAGCTTTCTGCTGACGGGTCGAATGACGGCAGGCTGGAATGGGACGAAATACTCAAGCTTGACACTAAAGGCACAGATGTAATACTGTCGGGGTGTAACACGGGCGGTGGAAGCGCAAAAGAATATTACCGCCATTTTGACCTTTCAAAGGCGTTTTTACTTTCCGGTTCAAATACTGTTATTTCCAGCAAATGGAAAACCGACGATCTTTCTGCCTCTGTTCTTATGAAGAGATATTTCCGATATCTTTTTTCGGGACACGGCAGGATCGAAGCACTTTCAAAAGCAAAAAGAGATGTGAAACTATATCTTGACCTTCATCCATACTACTGGGCGAATTTTAAGATCAACCTAAATTATTCTGACTAAAAACGGAGAGAACAATGCAA
>JAWOER010000100.1:0-7185 GCA_046482655.1 Candidatus Delongbacteria bacterium
CCATAACGGATCATTTGCAGGAACAGGAAGAATGGAAAAGAACGGTCATATAGGAAGGATAGCAGTGCTCGAAGAGTTTAGAGGAAGAGGTTTCGGCAAAATGATCCGTTATGGGACAAAAGAACATGATAACAGTCTTTATCTTTTCCGTCCACTTCAATATCTTCGGGAACATTCTGACCGATCACAAATACCCGGTGCCTTATTGTTCTTATTGTTTCTTTTCCGGTCTCATAATCAGTTTCGAATACTTCTGTCATTTTATCCACCTTTAACACTTTTTTGTAATATTAATACATTTCTGCAATATTTTCAAACATTTTTATTATGTTTTTGCATTATTTTTCTTATCTTGGACAATATAATCATATATGGGTAAACATGGACGATATAAAGAAAATAAAGAAAATTTACGAAAATATAAAGGGCGATATCAAAAAAACCATAGACAAATTCTCCTCTGATTTTGAAAAAATGAATAACAATGACATTTTTGCTGAACTTTCCTTCTGTACTTTTACACCCCAGTCAAAAGCAAAATCCTGCTGGCAGTGTATTGAGCATTTAAGATCAACGGGACTTCTTTATACTGCAAATGCAGACGAGCTTAAATGCAATATTAAAGGCGTCCGATTTCACAACAACAAAAGTACTTATGTGGTTAAGAACCGCGCGCTTGTATCGGAAATAAACTTTAAAAAATTCATAACAGAGAACTCGGATGATATCTTAACGCTCAGAAAATGGCTTGTTAATAACATAAAAGGTTTCAGCTTTAAAGAGGCAGGACATTTTTTAAGAAATATCGGGTTCGGACAAAATATCGCAATTCTGGATAGGCATATTCTCAAAAATCTCGTCCTTTTCAAAGTAATAGAGACTGTCCCGAAAGCCATAAATGAAAAAACTTATCTTGAGATCGAGAAAAAATTTCTCTCTTTCTCAAAAAAGATCGGTATCCCGCCTCATCACCTGGACATTTTGTTCTGGTACAGGCAGACCGGTGAAATATTCAAATAGCAGTAAACCGAAAAAAAATGGAGAAAATGATGATCAAAGTGAACGGAAAAATGATCTCGGAAAAAGAATTTGACATGGCTTGTGCAGAAAAAATGCATGCGCTCAGAAAAAACAGACTGGAAAAAAACGAGATCGAGGAAACAGCCAACCTTCTTATCGATGCATTGCTCATGCTGGAGGTTGCGGACAAAGAAAATATAGAAGTGGACAGCGCTGAGATCGAAGAAACAGTTTCAAAGATCAAAAACAATTTTAAAACTGAAGAAGATTTTAATAATGCTCTGGAAAAAACAGGAGACACTCTCGATTCGATCAGAGAAAGGATAGAGAAGAACTTTAAATTAAGGAACTTTGTTCAAAAGAAGTTTTTTGAAAAAACAGAAGTTTCAGATGAAGATGCAAAAAAGTATTATGAGCAGTATCCCGACAAATTTACAAGAAATGAAGAGGTGAGAGCCTCGCATATTCTGTTCAACGAAGCAGAAAAGGACAAAGCTTTGGAAGCTCACGAAAGACTTCTAAAGGGAGAAGATTTTGCCGAGTGCGCAAAAGAACATTCTATTTGCCCGAGCGGAAAAGAAGGCGGCGATCTCGGATTTTTTGACAAAGGTAAAATGGTCCCCGAATTTGAAGAAGCTGCTTTCAGCACTGGTAAAGGTGAGATCTCAAATCTGGTTACATCACAGTTCGGTCATCATATTATTAAGATCACAGACAAAAAGCCTGCCGGTAAATACGAATTTGATGAGATCAAGGATTCGTTAAAGCAAAGCATAGCGGGTGCGATCGTAAATGAAAAAATACAAAAATATAATAAAGAACTCAGAGAAACTGCAGAGATAGTTATTGATAAAGACATTCTCACATCAAAGTTTCAATCTTAACAAAAAGGTGCGATAGAATATGTCACAAGGTAAAAAAAGAGACAGGGGAAAAAACTCCGGCTCAGAAATAAACAGAAAGTCGAATTCCTATACCGGTACGATCGAGATCAGAAGAAACGGGAACGGCAGGGTAAGATCAAATGAGATAGACGGGTATGTTTATATTCCCCGGATATTTGTAAATAATGCTTATGACGGGGATGAAGTCGAATTCGTGCTCATACCCTCCCCCAAGTTCTGGGATATAGAAGGCAAAGTAGTAAGGATACTTAAAAGGGAAAAGACCGAATTCGTGGGTGAGATCAGATATATTGCAAACTCTTTATTTGTTCTTTGTGACAACGGCCTTAAGGTACGCATCAAAAGGCGTAAGGCGGAAAAACAGTTCCCGGGCATGTTACAAGACGGCACGATGGTCGTAATAGATGTCGATGACTGGAGAAAGCAGGTCAATGCCCATATCATCGAGGTGCTCGGGGACAAAGAGGATCCGCATGTGTCTTTGAAAGCGATAGCAAGAAAATACGGATTTACCGAAGATTTTCCACCAGGGATCCAGGACAGCCTGAACTTTTATACCCAGGAATTCGTTACCCACAAGATACCAGACAGAACAGATATAAGGCATGAAAAGATATTTACAATAGATCCTGCTGACGCAAAGGATTTTGATGATGCAATATCTATTTCTAAGCTCAAAGACGGTTCTTATGATCTCGGTGTCCATATAGCGGATGTGTCGGCATATATACCTGAGGGAGAAATACTCGACCTGGAGGCTGCCTCGAGAGGTACCTCGTTATATATGCCCTCGTCGGTCATCCCCATGCTTCCCAGAAAGCTTTCTAACTTTTTGTGCAGCCTCAATCCGGATGTTGAAAGACTCGCTTTCTCGTGCTTTATGAGGATCTCTAAAGAAGGTGATATAAAAAACTACCATTTCAAAGAAACCGTGATAAAATCTTCTTTCAGGTTCAATTATCAGGAATTCCAGACACTCGTGGACGCTGTTTTGAAAGACGAAGATACCGATGTCAAGTACGCTGATTTTAGACAAATGGCCGGATGGTCAAAGGAGCTGAAAGATATCTTACGCTCAAAGAGACTCAAAGAGGGCGGCATCGAATTCGATATACCCGAGATCAAGGTCGCTGTCGACGATAACGGCGTCACGACAGATATTTACAGATATGATGTTGTGGAGGCAAATAATATCATAGAAGATTTTATGCTTGCAGCCAACAGGTGTGCAGCTCATTTTTTGAGCACAAAAGAAAATAAGCTCCCCGGTGTTTACAGGGTCCACGAAAAACCGTCGATAGAAAAGATGAATGATTTTTTTGATGAAATGCAGGCTAACGGCATCAAATTTAAGATACCTGACGACCCCACGGACCATTTTTATATGCAAAAGCTATTAAAGCTCATAAAAAATTCAGCCAACGGCGACTATCTCGCCAATAATTTTTTGAGAGCCATGATGAAGGCAAAATATTCCACCAAAAATATCGGTCACTACGGACTCGCTTTTGATCTTTACACCCACTTTACTTCGCCAATAAGAAGATACCCCGATCTTATGGTACACAGGCTCATCAAAAAACATTTCAGAAAACTCCCGGTCAATAAGGCCCGCGACAACCAAAAAGTTGTAGAAGAGATGTGCAGGACCGCTTCTGAAAGAGAGATCAAAGCAATAAAAGCCGAATACGAAGCCAGGGACCTCAAAATTGTTGAGTTTATGAAAGACAAGATCGGAAAAACATACAATGCCACCGTCGTCACCGTTATGCCCTACGGAGTTTATGTAAGAATGAAAGAATGGCCCGTAGAAGGACTTGTCCGAACAAAAAATCAGAGTAAAGATCATTATGAATACGACGAAAAAAAGAGGCTTTTTAAGGGCCGCAGGACAGGCGATGAGCTTTTTGTGGGGAAAGATGTCCAAGTGATCTTAAAAGGTGCAAATGACGAACTTCTTACCATAGATTTCGATCTGGTGAAGTAACGGTCATGACATAAAGCGCAAAATATATCACTGTAAGATTCCGTCGTTGCCCTAATATATCCATTTCTTTTTTATATTATGTGTACTTATACCAAACAGCACTAGTGTGAAAAAAACAAGAATGAGCAAGCTGATCCATGCTGTAATTGTATAGGTCGTATTGATTGACCCTTTCAGCAAATCAACTCCATAAGTCAATGGCAATAAGTATGATAGAGGTCTCACAAAGATCGGCAGGTTAACAATAGGAATGAATAAGCCACATAAAAACATCATAGGAAATCTAAAAAAATTTGAAAAAGTTTGGGCCTCAAATACTTCACTGACCGAAACGGCAATGAACAATCCTAAGAAGGTTGAAGTAACTGAAATTAGAAAAACACTAATAAATGTAAGCAGCCAATTTATCCCGGATAATTCTACCATAAATGAAGCGAACAGTAGCGGAATAAAGGCATTGATTATGCCAAAAAGAATAGCACCGGTAGTCTTGGCAAGCATGAGCAGATTAAGACTGATCGGTGCCAGTAACAGCCTCTCGAATGATCGGCTTTTTCTTTCGAAAGTGATGGTGACTGCAAGCATGGATGTAGTGCCGAAAAGGATTGATAGTGCCATAACTCCCGGCAATATATTCCGGATATCAACTTCGCTGTTAGATTTCATGAAAAACATTAGAGTCCAGGCAATCGGGAATATAATACCCCAGCTTATATTTGGAGGTTTGAGGTAATAGTTCTTCATATCTTTCATCAGGATGCTCCAAAAAGCTAAAAGTTTGCTCATTTCTTTTTCCCCCCTTTCTCCTTCTCTTTTTTCAATTTTTCAATTTCTATTCCTGTTACTTTTACAAATATCTCTTCCAGTGATGGACGCATAATTTTCGCTTCGTTGATTTTGATATCCTTTTTATCGAAGTAATTCATAAATGGCATGAGTTCCACTTCGGCAACAGAGCTGATGCGTATAGTTTCCTTATCAACCGATTTAACATTAATGTAAGAAAATGTTTCTCTCAAATCTTTTTCCAGATCAGTGATGTTTGAAGAGGCTCTGAATTCGACAATGTTTTCCTGCTGTGCCTCAGACATTAAATCCTTAACATTGCTGACTTTAATAACATTGCCACCTACGATAAAACCGATTCTGTGGCAAAGCCGTTCTGCATCCTCAATGTAATGTGTAGTCAAAAAGATGGTTGTTCCCTTGGCATTGAGCGCTTGAATCATTCGTCTGATCTGTCTTGCACTTTCTACATCAATACCGGTAGTTGGTTCATCAAGAAATAGAATTTCAGGATCATGAATAATACCGGCAGCGATGGTCAGTTTTCTTTTCATACCCTTAGAATAGGCTTTAAAAGGACGGGCGCCTGTATCATCTAAAGAAAACTGCTTGAGTAATTCGTAGGCTCTTTTTTCCCGCTTATCTTTTTTTATCCCATAAAGTGAAGCACAAAAAACTAAATTATCAAATCCGCTCATATCATCGTACAGGTTACTTTCATCGGGGACAATACCAATAATTTGTTGAACTTTTTTGATATCTTTAATACCATCTTTACCCGCAATCATTATCTCGCCTGAGGAAGGTTTTGCAAGACCTGTCAGCATATTTATGGTTGTAGTTTTACCGGCTCCATTTGGACCGAGAAAACCAAATACTTCTCCTTTCTCGACATTAAAGTTGATGCCTTTAACAGCTTTAAAATCATCGAAACTTTTACTTAGATTTTTTACTTCAATTATGAACAAGTTCTTATCCTCCTTTGAAGATTGTTAAGCATTTTTTCCATTTTGATTCACTTCCTTTCGACAACATGAATGATTTTTAGAACTGGATTTTGTACACTCTGGTTCAATTATTTCTAATTCAGCTAATGCATCAATTTCTTTTGCTGCTTTTTTTAGTAAATCCCTGTCCACATGATAATGTGTGAAATAGCCTCTTTTATCCCCTTTAACAATCCCGGTATTCCTAAGGGTTTTTAAATGTTGGGAGACTGCGGATTCAGATATATCAAGCCTTTTAGCAAGAGCACCAACACAGAAATCGTGTTGAAGAAGCATTCTGAGTAATTTATATCTTGTATCGTCAGATAGGGCTTTCATTATTTCAATTATTTCAGCCATTTTTATTTCCTCCTTAATGTAATATAATTAAGTAATTGCTTAACCAAAATATAACATACTTAAATAAAATTGTCAAGGTTAATTCTTGGATTCTTGAACTGGATTTATGTTTATAAAATTAAGCAGTAATCAATTTAGTAAAGTATTTTTTTAGACTGGAACGGATGTCGATCTTATAGGGCACAGGGATGTTAAGAGCTTTTGTATCATTTGATCTTGGTGCGGTATTTAGCCAATATTAGAACATGGTGTGCTTTTCCCACTGATCAGAGATATTTCCATTATTAACTTAAACCTTCCGAAATGTATGATTGTGCCTTAGTGATTCAACTGTAAAACAGCAAGAAATTCTTCGGCATTCATAACCGGCAGCTTCCCTTTCCTGTAAAGAAATCTAAATACTCTTCAACTAAATGCTGCAGCACCAAATCTTTTTTATTGACTTTTTGTGATTTTATGGCTTAAATTGCGGTCATGATATGTTTATTAAGTAAATGATCTGTATAAATTAAGTTCACAGGAGAAGAAGATGGATAAAAATAAGTCAGTGCCGAAAACAAGATCGATGTGTATGGAGTTCAGAAATGTGTTAAAAACAGGTTTTGCATCTTTGAGTGATCATGTCTCCGATCAAAAGAAAGGAGAAAAAGTGCCTCCGATACAAAAGGAAACAGAGCAGGGCTCGGAGATAATAGAACTGCCCGGTCCGGAAGGTGTAGAGCTGAAAGAGAAAGATATCTTTAAGATCATAAAAGACAGGATCAGTCACAGGAAATTTAAGGACGAACCTTTAAAAATAGAGGAACTTTCATACCTGCTGTGGGCAACCCAGGGTGTAAAAGAACTTATAAAGGACAATAAATATTCAAAAAGAACAGTTCCTTCGGGCGTCGAGGCCGAGCTGGCCACCTTCCTGGCGCAGTATGCCGAGAAGCGCCTCGAGGATGGGCGTCAGGCCGTGGTTCGCAACGGTCACCTGCCTGAACGCACGGTTCAGACCGGGATCGGTGATAATAAACCAACATGTTGTTCAAATTGGATGTTGTTTATGCTACCAATTTAATATTTTGTAATGCTCTTACAAATCAATAAATGAACCCCAAAATAAAAACAGAAAATACAATAAACAACGAAGCTTAAC
>JAWOER010000158.1:0-2516 GCA_046482655.1 Candidatus Delongbacteria bacterium
ATTTATTGTATAAAACTCATCTGCTTCGTTACCGTCCTCCATTATATTGATAACGGCATTTGAAAAATATTTACCGACCTTAAGAACAGTGGTCTTACCGAAGAGCTGATGTTCGTAGTAGGGATCTTCCAGATTACCGGCCATGGTATTTGTAAAGATTATCTCTTTTATCTTTTCTGAACGAAGAAGATTCTGGGATCTTCCCGTCAGATGGGCGTGAGTTGCGAACATTGTAAAATTGTCTCCGCCCATTTTTTCTATAACACCATACATTGATGCAAAACTTCTGACTATGTCGTCAAAAATGAATTTATCTTTTCCTTCGTGACCGGTGTAATTAGGAGAACATTCCGCGATCTTTATCTCTTTTAAATATCCTGTTACAGAATCCCTTTCCTTTTTAAACCTCACCCAGCTGATTTTACTCAGTTCAGGATTAATATTCTGAAGATTTTTCATAATATCGGTGCCCAGCTCTTTTGAGCCGTCATCAGTTGAAACAAAGACAGCATTTTCGCCCCTGCCTTTTACCTTTCCGGAAATATATAAATAATGGGCCACGATCGGAGCTACAGGCAGATCAATGAGAGCTTGTGAACCTTTTTTGCAATCATCAAAGTAAACCTTTCCCATGACCTCGACCAGATTTTTGCTGTGGGTATGCAGTGTAAGTATTTTAGAAATATTCTCACTCTTAAATCTTTTTGCAAGTCTTAATGTTGACAAAGATTTCCCGTCATATTTCAAAATGTCCTTTTTTGTGAATTGTGTACCGCTGCCCGGTCTCAAATGGTTTCCGCTGAGCCTGATATTTGTCCAGACAAGATTTACCTTTTTTGCCCCGTTCGCATGACAGACATCAGCGGTATGACATATTCTTTCCAACAACTGGGAGGGTTCCCATTGTTTATGGCTTGCAACAAGATATACATATTTATCCCGAAGACGATTCATGGGTTCTTTGGTAAAGCCCTCCTTGCCCTCAAGCAGTAATTTTGGATCATAATCATCATCTTCATGAACAAAATGAGCTATAAGACCTTCAGGTTTCCAGGGCTGATTAAGCTCTTTGGCAAGCTTTCTGGCAAATCTGTCCACCGGTTCTATAGGTATTATTACTCGATCAAAGGTTTCAATTTTACCCAAAAGATCCATTTGACACTCCGTAAAATTTAATTAATAAGCCTTGGCAAATATTACGCGCCTTTTGCTCTTTTCACCACAATATATGCATTTTCCTGACGGTTCGGTTTCTTTGGAAAAAGGTATATTCCTGACAGTAACTTTCAATTCGTTCTTGATCGCTTCTTCACACTCTAAGCTCCCGCACCAGTGCGAGCGGGCAAAACATCCGTGGATCTCAGGCTTTTTTTTATTTTTTGGCGTAAATACTTTTTTGAATTCCTCATAATCATCTATATTTAGCGTATGCTCTTTTCGGAATGATCCGGCTTTTTCAAATATTTCATGCTGCATATTTGTTAGTTCTGTAATAAGCTGCGATACGAAAACATCTCTATCCAAAAAATTCTTTTTTAAGTCAGGATCGTTCCTTTTAACAAGCGCCAGAGTATTTTTTGCAACATCTTTCGGACCGATCTCGATCTTATAGGGCACACCTTTTTTTATCCAGTGCCAGTTCTTTTCTCCGCCCCGTATATCTCTTTCGTCAACATGAATGCGTATCTTTCTGTCATACAGTCTCATCCCGGATACATCATTTTTAATTCTTTCGATATATTTCATGACCGCCGCTTTTTCATCCGTATTCCTGAAGATAGGTAAAATTACAATATGGAGCGGTGCGATCCTTGGGGGAAGTATCAGTCCGTTATCATCGGCATGAGCCATTATAAGTGCTCCGATAAGTCTGGTGGAGACGCCCCAGGAAGTAGTCCATGCGAATTCTTCCATTCCGTCTTTATTCTGGAACTTTATGTTCGAAGCTTTTGAAAAATTCTGACCCAAAAAATGTGAGGTCCCGCTCTGCAGTGCCTTACGGTCCTGCATCATTGCTTCTATCGAATATGTGGATACAGCACCGGGGAATCTTTCAGATTCGCTTTTTTCTCCCACCAAAACAGGAATCGCCAGTACTTTTTGTGCAAAATCCTTATAAACATTCAGCATCTTGTAGGTTTCTTCTACTGCCTCTTCTTTTGTGGCGTGGACAGTGTGACCTTCCTGCCATAAAAACTCAGCAGTTCTCAAAAAAAGCCTTGTCCTCATTTCCCACCTTACCACATTTGCCCACTGATTGATAAGAATAGGAAGATCGCGGTATGAATTGACCCATTTTGCATATGAAGCACCGATTATTGTTTCACTCGTGGGTCTGACGACCAGAGGTTCTTCGAGCTCTCCGTCAGGAACGAGTCTACCTTCTTTGTTCTGTTTGAGCCTGTGATGAGTAACCACAGCACATTCTTTTGCAAAACCCTCAACATGATCAGCTTCTTTCTGAAGATACTGGAGAGGTATGAAAAGCGGAAAATATGCATTAACATGACCGGTAT
>JAWOER010000190.1:0-6055 GCA_046482655.1 Candidatus Delongbacteria bacterium
ATCCGGGACAAATCGGACGACGGCTCGCTTCTCGGCCGGCCCGAAAGATTTCAGCTCGGAGCAGATATTGCGGGGGAGACCTTTTTAGACACAGGTTTTTTTGCTGAAGTTGCCGTATCGAATCCGAGATATCCCGGCATGGAATTTTCAGATACGGATTCTCTTTACATTCAAACCTCGGCGGGTATAGACTACACATTTGAGAACGGGCTCTATTTTCTCGGAGAGTATTACTACAACGAGCTCGGCGAGAGATCTTCTGAAGATTATGATATTGATCCTTTTATCAAAATTACAGCCGGAGAGATGTCAGGTCTCGCAAGAAACTATATCGCATCACATCTGTCATATACTTTTTTGAACGATTATACCGCATCTTTTTTGACATCTGTCAATCTTGACGATACTTCTGCTGTATTCGTTCCTTCACTCGAGTACGCTTTTCACCCCAATATTCTCCTTGACCTTAACTGTTCGGTTTTTACCGGCAGCAGCAGCAGGAGCGAATACGGGGGGCTTTTGAACAGGTTCAACCTCAGCGTAAAGGGGTATTTTTAACCATTTTATCTGCATAAAATTTTATTAATTTTCTTGAATTGAGCAAAACTTACGATTATATTAAGACAGTTAATAAATTGAAGAAGAAGGTCATGGAAAAACTTAACGAAATTCTAAGGCTTCACAGGCGCGAACTGCATAGAATACCAGAAACGGCATATAAAGAATTCAAAACTTCGGAGTACATCAAAAATGTCCTGGGTCAGTTCGACAGTTTTAAACTTAGCACTTCAGCAAACACGGGAATTCTCGCTGAGTATAGATTCGATGACGGTCCGTATATAGCTTTCAGGACAGATATTGATGCTCTCAAGATAAAAGAGGAGACCGGGCTGGAATTTTCCTCCGAGCACGAAGGCTGTATGCACGCCTGCGGGCACGATTTTCACATGAGCATGCTGCTTACATTTGCACAGTATATTCACGAAACGAGACCTGAGAAGAATGTTCTATTGATATTCCAGCCTGCAGAGGAAGGTTTCGGGGGCGGCGAACTTATGGTAAAAGAAGGTCTTTTTGACAAGTTTAATATAAAAGAGATATACGCAGTGCACAACACGACGGAATTTCCTGTCGGTGTCATTGCCCTCAACGGCGGTAAAATGTTCGCCGGAACGATCGAATACGAGATCAGGCTGGAAGGCAGGGGCGGTCATGCCGCCGTGCCCCACGAGAACAATGACCTTGTTACGGCGAGTGTGAACCTTGTAAATATGCTCAATGCCATTGTTCCCAGGTTTCTCGATCCTGTTCACGAGAATGTGCTCTCGATCGGAATGATCCATGCGGGAGAAGCTGCGAATATCCTTCCGTCAACATCGGTTATAAAAGGAACGGCGCGGTCATATTTCAAGAACGATCTGAATACTGTAAAGCTCAAAATGAAAGATATTGTGAATTCTGTGACTATCTCTTTCGGCATAAAAGCTAAGCTGCTGATACATACCGAATATACTCCCGCCGTAAACGATCCGGATATCTACAAAAAGATTAAAGAGACCGATTTCGGAAAGAATATAGAGGTAATTGAGTGTTCTCAGAAAATGACAGGCGAGGATTTCGGTTTTATGCTCGAAAAAGCTCCCGGGGCGATCGCCTGGCTTGGAGCGGGCAACGATGTCAACAAGAATACCGGGCTGCATAATCAGGCATACGACCCTGACGAAAGAGCAATGTCGGCAGGATTTGCATATTACAGAAAACTTATGAATGATTTTTAAAAATTAAATGAAGGCGGAGAATTATGATGGACGGATTGAATATACCAAAACTGAAAAAAGAGGTCGAGATAGCTTTTAAAGACGGCGGAGTGATCAAGATATCAAAGATGACGCTTTTCCTGAATCATTTTTCTGCTCATCATACGGGAGAAGAGACAGTGTTGGAAATATTGAACAGGGATGTACAGTTCATACCTGCTTTGGTAGAGAACGGCGGATCAAATTTTGCAATACTCAATATAGATTCAATATTTTATGTTTCAGAGCCCGGATCAGAAGAAAAAGATCCGGACAAAGAAGATGTTCTGATCCAGTTCATTACCGGTGAACAAATTGAGTTCACAATAAGTGAAGATCTTCCCGGGAACAGGTCCAGGGCTATAGATTTTTTGAATACCGATAATGTTTTTTTGACATTTTCCAAAGACGGAAGAAAAGTTTATGTTAACAAAAATAAGATCAATAAAGTGGAGGTCGTATGAGCAATATAGAAAAAATACTAAATATGATGGTCTCAAAAAATGCAGAAAAAGTGATCTTGAAAACCGGTGAGCCTCCCCGCATGATGATCGGAGACAAAAAAAAGGAGCTTTCCCAGAACTCTCTCGGCGAAAATGAGATAAATCTGATGAAAAAAGAGTGCAATGATTTTTTTGGCAACTCGTCAAGTTTTAATTTTAGCGGTAAAAAAATAAAGGTGGAGCGCTCATCTGATTCTATAATTTTCCAGATAAGGATACCCGGTTCGGAGAATAAGAATGAAATTGCGGGTGCAGGCAGGACTCAGAGCGAGCAAAAGGGTGGTAATTTAAATATTGATGATCTTTTGAGGTATATGATCGAGAACGGAGCTTCAGACCTTCATATATGCAGCGGAAGCCGACCGATGCTAAGGCTTGACGGCGAAATGTACGAACTCGAAGATTTCCCGATAGTGTCAGAAGATGACATGTGGCCGATTATAGAATATATTACTCCGCAGAGAAATATTGAAGAATTTAAAGCGACAAATGATTCAGATTATGCTTATGAGATCGAGGGACTCTGCCGTTTCAGGTCCAACATATTCAGAGACCACAGGGGAGTAGGTGCGGTATTCAGACAAATACCATTCGAAATTCTTCCGCCCGAGGTTTTGAATATTCCAAAAGCAATAGTTGAATTATGCTCAATGCCGAAGGGCCTCATTCTTGTCACAGGTCCCACAGGATCAGGTAAATCCACAACGCTTGCTGCTCTTATTGATCATGTAAATAAGAATTTTAAGAAACATGTCATAACCATCGAAGATCCTGTGGAGTTCGTCCACGAAAATAATAAATGTCTGATAAATCAACGCGAGGTCGGCATACACACTCAGTCATTCAAGAGGGCTCTCAGGGCGGCACTAAGGGAAGATCCTGATGTAATTCTGGTAGGCGAGATGCGGGATCTGGAGACTATAGCTATAGCTATAGAAATGGCAGAGACCGGACATTTAGTGTTCGGCACTCTACATACAAATACGGCCGTGGGGACAGTTGACAGGATAATAGATCAGTTTCCGGCAAACCAGCAGAATCAGATTAGAGCAATGCTCGCCGATTCTCTTATAGGGGTCGTGTCTCAAATGCTGTGTAAAAGAAAAGAAGGCGGCAGGGTCGCAGTATATGAAACTCTGATCGCAACATCAGCAGTGGCGAACCTGATAAGGGAGAGCAAGAACTTTCAGATACCTTCCATAATGGAGGTGGGAAAAGCTCAGGGTCAAAAACTTTTAACCGAATCTTTTATAGATCTTATAAAAGCAGAAATTATAACCGTGAACGAGGCTCTGAACAAAGCAGTGGACAGAAATCAGCTTATACATGCTCTGCAGAATAAAAATATGATAACTGCAGAAAGTCTTGAATGATACTGATCGCATATTTTTTAGATTTTTTTAAAAGGCCGTTTTATTAAAGGCCTTTTTCTTTACCTGTTTTAACAAAATACAGCAGCCCGCCATAAGTACTCATAAGCAGCGAGATGCTGATAACGAGAAAATCTACAGATGCGGCTGCAGACTCGCTGATCCCGAATGATCTTAGCAGGAGCACCCATGATATTGCACTCAGACCCAGTCCGTTAAAGGATATCGGCAGCATCTTTATAACATTTATTATCGAGAAAAGTGCAATTGCGTGTGCGTAGCTGAGTTCTATACCGAGGCTCAAAAAAACAAAATAAACAAAAAAACCGTCCAGTATCTTAAAGATCAGAGATAATAAAAATACTATAAATATCTTTAAAGTGGATGAGTATCCTGCAAAATCCCGCAGATACGATATGATCACAGACGATATCTTTTCGGGGATATATGTTTCTGTAAATTCAGATAATATTTTATTGGTTTTTTTATTTGTTATAATAAAAAGCAGCAGAAAGAGCATGATCAGCATTATTGAACTTATCTGAATATATGACGGACTGTTCCCGATGTTAAGTATAATAAATCCGGTCAGTCCAACAAAAAGCATTGCCGCAAGTCCCACTACTCTTTCTATAATTACAGAAGAGAAGCTGATCTCTTTGGACCCGGTCTCTTTGTAGGCACCCGCCATTCTCATAATATCACCGCCTATAGAGCCTGGCAGGAAATTGTTGAAGAACGACCCGATAAAATATTCTCTGACGCAGGCTTTAAAGGATATATGAGTATTTTTGATATTAATAACATACTGCCAACGGTATGATGATGCAAAAACAGACAGGACAAGAAAAATAAAAGCCAGAATGACAAAAGCCGGTTTTGCTCTTTTTAGTTCTATTACAAGACTCTTGAGATCGATCATATAATAGAACAGATAAAATAAAAGAACTACAGAAAAGGCTATTTTTAGATATTTGGACAAATTCTTTTTCAATTATTCTGTTCCGTTACCGGATCCTAATTCTTCTAATATCCCGATAAACTCTCTGTCCTGCGGTACAATTTCAAGATATCTTTTTGCCGTCTCAATCTGTTTGGCTGTATCGTTTTCCAAAGCATAAACCTGAAACAGAAGTTCCAAAGCCTCTGTATCTTCCGGGTCAATGGTCAGGTACTTATTAAGTACATTAATGCACCCGTCTCTGTCGCCGCCCTGATAGACTAGTACCGCATACTCTTTGAACAGTGAGTTTTTAAGAGCCGCATCATCTATTATTAACAGTTCACTGATAATATTTTCCGATATTTTCTCTGTAAGTTCCCCCTGGTCCATTTTAACAAAACCCGCATAGAGTTCAAAATAGAGCTCGTATTTACTCCGGTCCTGAGGCATCTTTGAAATATCCTCGAAATAGTTGTCTATAAGATCGTATGTTACATCCGAATAGCCCCTTGAACTCAGATAGACCAAAAATCGCATTCTCTCTTTGATCGAAAGATCGGCAATATCGAATTCTTTTATTAATTCTTTCCCCTTGTCCTTCTGATCCACATCGGCATACATGCCGGCGATCTCGGCAAGCACCATCTCGTTGGTATAGGGGATGGTTACGGGGGGCAATATCCGGTTCATCTGTGCGAGCAGATACCTTTTTTTATTGTCGGGTGACATTTTTAAGAAGTCTGAATATGAGTAATTGACAGAAACATCGGGTTCCGGGCCGTCTGCCGGATCCTGACTGACAATATTTTCCTCAAAATGCATAATGAGCTGCAGGAATGCGCTTCGGTAATTCTGGAGCATTCTTTGAATATTTTCGTCATAATAGACATTCGGGTTATCCAGGTTCCTGTATGCAGGCAGATATCTTCCCAGGATCCTCTTATAAAGCACTTTTGGGTTAATTTCTCTTTCAGTTTCAAAATCTACCAGTTTAAAGCACAGACCGTCCATTCTCATATATTTATCCAGTCCCACAAAATTGGAACTGCCCACGGTAACGGCAAAATATACCGGTCTTTTCCAGCCCATTCGTGCGTTCATGGCTGTTATTTCCAATACCATCTGATCCTGTATTTTTATAAATCCTTCAGCAGAACCCTGAATGTTTATATTCATGGTAGGACCAAGCTGCCATTCAACGACAGTATCCCCGTCTTTTCCCGGCATCTTCAGATTTTTCTTTTCCGGCCAGTATCTGCGCATAAAGCCTTCAGATGTCATATAATGCGGATCAAAATATTCTTTGATCTGATCGTCAGAATAGCGTATGTATTCAGGCATCTTTTCTTTTAACTGCCTGATGTACCAGCCTGTATTTAAAAGAGAAAGGTTAATTACCTGAACATCTTTTCTGATCCCTTCAACTTCCTGAAGGTACCAGAC
>JAWOER010000104.1:0-2930 GCA_046482655.1 Candidatus Delongbacteria bacterium
CTAGGTAAAGAATAAATATAACTTTTTACGCCCGATAAAACAATAATAATATTTCAAAGTTTTATCATTGAAATCAGCAAAAAAATCCAATACATTTAAACAAAATAAAACAGGAGTCAAAAATGGGGAATGATCTAAGATCTCAAATTACGGAGGGAATACCGGACAAACTTCCGGAACTTCAGCCTTACGACAAAAACATAAACCATGCACCGAAGAGAAAGGATATTCTTACAAAAGAAGAGAAAAAGCTCGCACTGAAGAACGCTCTGAGATATTTTAATAAAAAACACCACAAAACTCTAGCACCGGAATTTCTCGATGAACTTAAAAGATACGGCAGAATATATATGTACCGTTTGAGGCCAGAATATAAAATCACTGCCAGATCGATAGAAGAGTTTCCTCACAGATCGAAGCAGGCTGCGGCAATTATGCTCATGCTTTCCAACAATCTCGATCAAGCTGTGGCTCAGCATCCGCACGAACTGATCACCTACGGCGGGAACGGGGCTGTTTTCCAAAACTGGGCACAGTACCGGCTTACGATGAAATATCTTGCCGAGATGACCGATGAGCAGACCCTTGTACTTTATTCAGGTCATCCTGCAGGACTTTTCCCTTCTCACAAGGATGCACCGAGGGTTGTTGTGACCAACGGAATGGTGATCCCGAACTACTCCAAACCTGACCACTGGGAAAAATTCAATGCGCTCGGAGTGTCGCAGTATGGACAGATGACCGCCGGATCTTTTATGTATATCGGACCCCAGGGCATTGTCCACGGAACAACCATAACTGTACTCAACGCAGGCAGAAAGATCGGGAATAACGGACTGGGAGGAAAACTTTTCGTTTCATCCGGACTGGGCGGAATGTCGGGAGCTCAGGCGAAAGCGGCGGTCATAGCCGGTGCTGTTGGTGTTATAGCAGAGATCAACCCGAAAGCTGTGCAGACAAGACATTCTCAGGGTTGGGTTGACGAGGTTTATGACGATCTTGACAAGCTTCTTAAGAGGATTGAAAAAGCCAAAAAGAATAAAGAAGCAGTCTCACTGGCCTATCAGGGGAACATAGTCGATCTTTGGGAGAAATTTGTAAAAGAAGGAATGAAGGTCGAGCTGGGATCAGACCAGACCTCACTTCACAATCCGTGGGCAGGCGGATATTACCCTACAGGACTTTCCTACGAGGAATCGAATAAAATGATGGCCGAAGAACCTGCAAAATTCAAAAAGAAAGTTCAGTATAGCCTTAAAAGACAGGTGGCGGCTATAAATAAACTTACTGCGAAGGGAATGTATTTCTTTGACTACGGCAACGCATTTCTTCTTGAATCTTCGAGAGCAGGCGCGGACATAATGAAACATGACGGAACTTTTAAATATTTTTCTTATGTTCAGGACATAATGGGTCCGATGTGCTTCGATTACGGGTTCGGTCCTTTCAGGTGGGTATGCACTTCATCGAGACCAAAAGATCTTGATAAGACAGATATGATAGCTTTGAAGGTGCTTGAAAAACTCGCAAAAAATGCACCTTCGGAGATCACACAGCAGATGCAGGATAATATCAGGTGGATCAGAGAAGCCAAAAAGAATAAGCTCGTAGTCGGTTCGCAGGCGAGAATACTCTACGCCGACGCACAAGGCCGTATCGAAATTGCGAAGGCCTTCAATACTGCGATCAGAAAAGGTGAAATATCAGCTCCGGTCGTGCTCGGACGGGACCATCACGATGTTTCCGGTACGGATTCGCCGTACAGGGAAACATCGAATATATACGACGGATCGCAGTTTACCGCCGATATGGCGATCCAGAATGTGATAGGCGACTCCTTTAGAGGTGCGACCTGGGTCTCGATCCATAACGGCGGAGGCGTCGGCTGGGGCGAGGTCATCAACGGAGGATTCGGAATGCTTCTTGACGGTTCGGAAGACGCGGAAAGAAGACTCGAGTCCATGCTTTTCTGGGATGTGAACAACGGTATAACGAGACGCAGCTGGGCAAGGAACGAAGGAGCCGTCTTCGCTATAAAGCGCGCTATGGAAGCGAATCCTGAGCTTAAGGTTACTCTTCCGAATTTTGCCGACGATGACCTGATCGATAAATTATTCTTAGGAATAAGACCTTTATGAATTATGATTTTGACAAAAAATTAGACCGCCGGAACACAGGCTGTGTGAAATGGGACTTGAATAAGCAGCTTTTCGGCAGGAAAGATGTGCTGCCGATGTGGGTCGCGGATATGGATATTGAAGCTCCGCCGGAAGTAACTGATGCACTCAGAGAAAGAGTTGAACATGCCGCCTACGGTTACACCTTCGGTACAGACAGTCTGAAAGAGGCTGTAGCCGGATGGGAACAGAACAGGCACGGATGGAAGGTCGAGAAAGATTGGATAATGTTCTGCCCGGGAATCGTCCCTGCAATAAATTTTTTCATCAAATGTTTCACGCATAAAAATGACGGTATAATAGTTCAGACACCAGTCTATTATCCTTTTATGAACTCGGTTAATTTCAACAGACGCAGACTTGTGAATAATCAGCTTAAAGAGATCGAAGGCCGTTATAAGATAAACTTCGAACTTCTGGAAAAACAGGCTTCTGATCCTTCTGTAAAGATGATGTTAATATCTTCGCCGCATAATCCGGCGGGCAAGGTTTTTTCAAAGAATGAGCTTCTTAATATGGGCAATATCTGCAGACGCAACGGTGTTCTTCTGATCTCGGATGAAATTCATCAGGATGTGGTTTATCATCCATTTGAACATATCTGCACTTCATCTCTTTCGGAAGAAATATCAAAAAATACGATAACATGTATTGCGCCGAGCAAGACTTTCAATCTGGCCGGACTGGCTTTTTCGGCAATTATTATTCCCGATGAAAACATAAGGGAGAAATTCAGTGCATATATGTCAACCA
>JAWOER010000252.1:0-2676 GCA_046482655.1 Candidatus Delongbacteria bacterium
ATAAACCGCGAATTTACGCGGGTCGGTCCTGCCGATATAGCCTCCCATAAAAGGAAGCACTGCAAGAGAAAGCAGTGTGGCCTGGTTTTTATAAAAAGCAACCGATGAATAATTTAGTCCCAGAACACTGTCAAAAAATATTGTCATGACCGGAAATCCCGTCATAAAGGCGAATCCGTAGAACATGAACCCGATCTCAAAATCTCTGTACGGCTTATTTTTTTTTACTACAGCGGCCATACTTTCAACAGAACCTGCGAGACTTTTAATTAACGGCTTTTTAATATCGTTAGCCCTGTCCCTGTAGGGTATTTTTAAAAATATATAACCTCCGATAATACTTAAAACCGCCGAAGCAGGATAAATGTACCTGAATGAATAGCTGTAATAATCCAAAAGCGATCCGATCCCGAATGTTGCTCCCACCACGATAAGTTTTTTGGCAGTTGCCGCTTTACTGTAGAGAGAACCGAAATTTTCCGGTCTGTAATTCTGCTTTAGGATCATATTCATCAAAGGCATCATCAGAGGTTTGGTCAGAGAGTATGAAAGATATATCCCAATAAAGAAATAATGGAAGAAAATCTCCCCTCTCGTTTCCGGGGTAAAGAACAGAAGCAGAAAAAGAGGCAGCTTGGTGATCCAGATCGAGATCTTGTATAATTTTTTTTTGTCGTCTGTTCTCCGTATCAGCTGGTTAAAGAGAATACTGAAAAGCATAACAACAAGACTTACCTGTAAAAGAACACCCACAAGATACGATTCGCCGTCAAGACTTTTTAGGAAAACGAACTCGTGCAAAGCGATAGCACCTATGGAAAACGCCTCAAAAATTTCAGCAGTAAGATGAAGTTTATAGGCGACCTTTTCACGCGCTGTCAAGTTTATTCTGCTAATATCCTTCAACTTTTATCCCTTAAATAAAATTTGCGGTAAATATAACAAAAATACCGGGATCAGCAAGTAAAATTATTGAAAACCCCCGAAAATTTATTCATAGGTCAAGTAACGGCTGATAATAACACAAATTGGAGACTGATTTCCGTTTTCGTTTTCGGAATATCAGGCTAAGCAGCATCTTTATTGCCTCAGTAGCTTTATAATAAAAATAGCGGGGTATATTCTTAACTGATTCGCTTTTGACTAAGTTTACCGCTTTTAGAACCTTAATCTTCGTATCGATGTCCATCATATTAAACAGCTTCGAAATGAAGCCTGTTGTCACAAGAAGCAGAACGCCTAGAGATTTGATCGTATCATACTTCATCACTTTGATCTTATTGAGATTAAAATCCTGCTTTATCTGCCTGTGATATTCCTCGATTTTCCATCTGTAAGTATACCCTTCCATAGTAGTCATTACAGCTTCTTTTTCATCGGCAGTATCAAGATAGGATAAAAACCATGTTTTACCTTTTCCTTCTTCCATAGCAGTTACCAGCCATAGATTCTTTTTTGAAGAGCAGCCCGGAAATTTAACTTTCTTAGCTCCGACTTTGAATATTCTCTTTTCGGCACTGGCCTGTACGACCTTATAGCTATACCGAAGCTCCGTTTTTTGGGATATTTTTTTGAGAGATTCACAGCCCGAACCATCTTCAAATTCAAGATGTCTTCTTCCCGTCTGCCTTATAATAAAACTCTGCCCTCGCTGTATTAACGGATCTATTAGCATTTTCCTGTCAAAACCTCTATCCATGACACCTATTGCATCGTCAGACAGATATGGCTTTATTCTTAAATGTATGTCAAGTAATTTTGCGTTCTCGCTGAGGTTCATTAGGCAGGGATCAAGTTCTTTGCTGTATATTTCAGAATAAATCGGGAATACGGTCACTTCTCCTGACTCAGATTTGCTTACTCCCACAACATTGTTCCAATGATAACCGATTTCTAACTTATTCTTCTTTTTTGATGCCCCGTCATGAACATAAGCCAGTCCTTCCATTTTCTTTGCGTAACACTTCGGGATTGCACTACCGTCCCAGATAATGTATTTCTGATTCGAAATTTCTTTGGCATTAGCATTGAGATATGATCTTGTAAGATAATCACTCATCATCGGCTTTGATAGATGATACAAAATGCGTTCTTCTGTTTTCTTTCTACTTATTCTTTCTCCGAGATGCGATGCTATTTGCGATATGAATATGCTGTTCGATCTAAGCATACCGTTTAAGCCGTCCTCCAGAAATTTAAAGCTGGGGCGATCAAGGTATTTTTTAAACTTTCTCAAATAATTTGAACTTTTTACTTGTATTTCTGCACCTATTTTTACTACATTACACACAAAAGCCTCCTTTTATTTTGTTTTTTGTTTGTGCATAAATAATATAACAAAATTGGAGGCTTTTTTCAAGCTAAAAACAGCCTATTTTATGTTTATTCTGTATTATGTGTCATATAGTGATAAAATTCTCGGGGGTTTTCAAGTAAAATTATAATTGACAAAAGCTACAGAAATAGTTAAATATAAGATGTTAAAAAAATACAGAGACAGAATTGACCGCAGAACTTAAAGAATATGAGCGTCTTTTAAAGCTGAAGAATTACAGTTTAAGTACAAGAAAATCGTACTCTCACTGTTTCGAAAAGTTTCTTACTCATTTCAAAGGACATGATATAAACTCCCTTAAAAAAGATCAGGTTACCGATTATCTGCTTCATGAATCCGAG
>JAWOER010000268.1:0-6575 GCA_046482655.1 Candidatus Delongbacteria bacterium
GATCTTGTCTTTATTTTTTGATCCCACGATATACATTCCGTAGCTTACTTTAAACAATGTTCTAAAATCCATGATCAACTCCCGTCATAAAAAACTCCGTTTTTAAACTAATTTTCTTTGAGCACAAATTCGTCGTAAAGTTTTTCGAATCTGAGCTTGTGCTCGGTTTCATCGGCGGCTATCTTTAAAAGAACTTTTTGTATTTCCGATCCTGCGAATCTTTTTGCAAGATCTTCATAAAGCTCTTTGGACTTCTGCTCTCTTTTCATAGCTACGATCAAAATGTCCTGATAATCCATCTCGGGGTTCGGTTCAACTTCGACCATATAATCAGAGATAGCCAGATCCTGGACATTATCAATTTCGACCTTTTCCAGACCCTGTTCGCGCACCTTTTCGAGATAAGTTATGTGACCTCGTTCCATTGTTTCTAAATCTTTGAGCATATCTTTCATTTCTTCAAACCTTGCTTTTGTCTGAAGATCTTTATAGAACTCTACGGCTTCTTTTTCTCTGTCCACTGCAAAGTCAATTATTGCGTTAAAATCATCTTTTTTCATTTTATCTCCAATTTCTAGTATCTTTCGGTATGAATTTCGAAATATGATTGAGGATGCAGGCATGCCGGACATTTTTCGGGAGCTTTTTTCCCTTCGTGCAGATAACCGCAATTTAAGCATTTCCACACCAGTACGCCTTCTCTTTCAAATACTTTGCCGTCCTGCAGGTTCTTATGCAGTTTTCTGTATCTGGCTTCATGAGCTTTTTCCACTTCTGCTATCTTTCTAAAGCAGGTGGCAATATCTTTAAAACCTTCTTCTTCCGCTATTTTTGCAAATTCGGGATACAGTCCTCCCCACTCTTCATGCTCACCGTCAGCTGCTGACTGCAGGTTCTCAAGAGTAGTTCCGATCTTACCTGCGGGGTATGATGCTGTGATCTCAAGCGGTCCGCCCTCAAGGAATTTAAAGAATCTTTTTGCGTGTTCCTTTTCGTTGAGTGCTGTTTCTGTAAATATCTCACTTATAGATACAAGTCCGTCTTTTTTAGCCTGTTTGGCAAAATAATCATATCTCATTCTTGCCTGTGATTCTCCTGCGAATGCCTTAAGCAGGTTCTGTTCTGTTTTTGTTCCTTTGATGCTCATTTCTTCTCCTTATAATTGTTATTAAAAACGGTGTTGTGTTAGTTGCTTTTCCACAGACCGTGAACATTGCAGTATTCTCTCGCTACAAGATCCTCGCTATATGGTACATAAAATTCTGCGTGAGGTTTTTCGCCCGGTTTTAAGAATTTTTTCTGGGTCCATGCACCGTTGGTAACCTCTATCCATTCGATATAGTGTTTCTCTTCCATCGGGTGATCGACCGAACCGACTTTTACGACAATGCCTGAATCGGTTTTTTCTATTACCGGCACATGCTTTTCTCCGGCTGCGTCAACTGAATTAGCTTCAAGCTTTTTCATGGGCTGGTTGCAGCAGACAAGTTCTCCGAAACTTTCGTGAACTACCTGCACGATGTTCCCGCATACTTCGCATTTGTAGTATTTTTGAAATTTAGCCATAATGTGGTCTCCTTATAGTTATTTATTCTTCTGTTCCGATCGGCGTATATACTCTTGCTCCGAGTTCTTTATCCAGCATAAATATGCCGTTGGAGTTTGCTTTTATCAAATTGAGTTTGTCTATATTGGTATTGGCATTCTCCTCTTCTTCCACCTGCTCGTCAATATACCACTGGAGGAAATTGAAAGTGGCTCTGTCCTTTTCATTTTCTGCAATATCAACAAGGTCATTTATACATTTTGTGATATGCTGTTCATGCATGAGTGCAGCCTTGAACATTTCCAGAGGTGTTTTCCATTCATGAGGAGGTTCTTCGATCTTTAAGAGTTTGATCTTTGCTCCCTGAGAGAGTAAGTAATTATAGATCTTCATTGCGTGATCTCTCTCTTCTTTTTCCTGAACCGACATCCAGTGTGCAAACCCGTCGAGTCCCATATCTGTAAAATGAGCTGACATGGAAAGATACAGGTATGCAGAATACAGTTCTTCCTGTATTTGTTTGTTGAGTTCTGTAGTCATTTTTTTGCTTAACATGATCCTCTCCTTAGTCTAATTTATGTTTTTCTTCGAGTTTTTCTATAAGTTCGTCGATCTTTTTAAAATCTTCTTCGCGGGGCATTCCTTTGAAGAGGACAGGTTCAATTACATCGACTTTAAGATTACCGATAAGTCCCGAAAGCTGATCGACCATTTTGCCGCCCCAGCCGAATGAACCGAATATCGAAACGAATTTCGTTTTGGGCCTGAGCGCGTTTGCGAGAAACGCGGCGTAAACTGCTGCGGGATGAGCACCTGCAAGCACGGTCGGGGACCCGATGATGATCGTTGAGGCGTCAACTAAGGACATGGCCAGTTCGCCGATGTCTGTTACAGGCAGATCGAACTGTTTTACGGCAAAGCCTTTGGCTATAAGTTTGTCGGTAAGGTATTCAGCCATGATCTTTGTGCTGCCGTGCATGGAAACGAAGGGTATAAGGACTTCTTTTTTTACTTTATTTGAGGTCCAGTCCCTGTATGCATCTATAATGATCTCCGGCTTATCATAGACCGGTCCGTGGCTCGGCGCTATTATTTTTATGTCGAACTGGGTAACCTTGTCAACATTTTTGGCCACGATGGTCCTAAAGGGCATCATTATTTCTGCATAATATCTCTTTGCGCCGTGAATTACGACAGGGTCGTCTCCCGCATAAAGTTCAGACCCCGCGTAGTGGGAGCCGAAAAAATCGCATGAGAACAGGATCTTGTCCTTTTCGAGATAAGTTACCATAGTTTCGGGCCAGTGGACCCACGGTGTGAGCAAAAACCTGAGTGTCTTGTTCCCGAGAGAAAGTGTTTCGCCGTCCTTTACCACAAGAAATTTTTCGTCCGCAATGTGCAAATGGTCCGTCTCGAAAGCTTTACACTTTTCATTTGTGATGACTTTGGCCTCGGGAAATTTTTCCAAAAGCATCGGGATTGAGCCGGAGTGGTCCTGCTCGGCATGGTTGGAAACTATATAATCTATCTTTTTTATGCCGAGACCGCTCAGGTTCGCTTCAAGCTCATGCCATTTTTCCGGATCGACCGAATCTATCAGAGCCGTCTTTTCGCTTCCTCTGATCAGGTAGGAATTATAGGTTGTTCCTTCCGGCAGAGGAATCAGTTCATCAAAAATACGCCTGTTCCAGTGGATCGAACCGACCGAAAGAATATCCGGTTTAAGCTCTCTGAACATCATGTCTATATCTCCTCGAAATCGTCTTTTCCCACTCCGCAAACGGGGCATACCCAGTCATCAGGAATGTCTTTAAAATCTGTTCCGGGCTTAATTCCGCCGTCCGGGTCACCTTCTGCAGGATCATAGATCCAGCCGCAAACTACACACTGATACTTTTTCATTTTGATACCTCCGTATTTTTTAGTTTTGTCCGCTGATGGGATGTTTTAAATATATAACAGTAATTCGGGTAATTCAAAGGAAATAATTTTATTTTTTTAAGCATTTTTTACATACTCCGTAAATATTAACTTTATAGTCTTCCGGGCAGTGCCCGTTCTTTTTTACAAGGTCTTCCATGTCAAGCTCAGATTCGATATCATAAATCTTTCCGCATTCTCTGCATACGAAATGGAAATGAACATCAGTTTCAAAATCCACCCTTAACTCAGTAGAATTTACAAACCTCATCGAATTGATTATTTCGTTTTTTACAAGAGTGTCTATGATATTATACACTGTCATTTTGGAGATCGAAGGGAATTTATCCTTCATGTAGAGATATACCTGATCGAGGGTCGGGTGAGTCCTGTTGTTGTCGAGATATTTTAATATCTCAAGCCTGTGCTGAGTAACTTTCAGGTTTTTGGTTTTGAGAATATTTATGTATTTGTCAAACATTTTTTATTCTCCAAGTTGTAACAATTACAATTTAAGAATAATTATAAAAAAAGTCAAGAAGTATTTTGAAAATTTTCAATATTTTAGTAAAAATCTAATCTTTATCGAGCTTTAGAAGTCTGACATCTTCGAGGTCTTTCGGCCGGCCGGCTGCTTCTTTTGACGCTATAAGATCTGATCTTGACAGAAGGTGGAATTTTTGACCTTTGTACTCAAGAGTATTTTTGTTATCCCATGCTGACAGAAATTCAATACCGGGTGTGCTTGTCTGGACATCGATCCTGACTCTGTCCTGAAAAATAGTTATTTCATTCTCAAGAATATTTTCCGGCGTTGTTAATAAAGCAGTTCCTAAACCCGCTTCTTCCAGAGCTTTCAATAATTTTTCCGCATTGCCGGATGTTGCTTCGATTAATATATCAAGATCGAATGTTGTTCTTGGTACTCCGTAAAGTATCGATGCTATTCCGCCTATAACAACATATTTTACTTCATGCTTTTCTAAGCACCTGAATACGCCCTGCAGCTGATTTATCAATTTTCTTTTCTCCTAAGCGTGGGTTTATGGATAGAGCCAGGTCGGTAAAATCACAGAAAGTCTGAATCCTTTCTTCTATAGAAAGACTTTTAAACCATCTGGTTTTGGCTTCTATACTTTCTTCTTTAAAACTATGCGATACCGCGCTGTTCATCGATTGCTCCCGGGTTTTCTTGCTATGTAATATACGAAAAACATCAGCTTTTTACTACTTAAAAAAATTTAAAGTAATTATTTTTATTTCAAACTTTACCTTTGCTTTTTAACTGCAATTCATTTATTTTCTGTCAGGTAGCATACATACCTTTGAGCGGAGAATAGAATATGGCATTATTTCAGCACTCGGTGATAAACAAATATCTTAAAAATCTTGATCACGCAAAGGTCAGCGAAGCTTACGAAGTCTTTCAGAAAAATTTCTCGCTTTCCAAAATAGAACTTATAAAGTCCATGAAGGAAGAGGAATATCAGGACGGATTTCTGCGTGATCTTTTTGTGGATGTCCTGGGCTATACTTTAAAACCTGCGGATGATTTCAACCTCGTCAGAGAAAGGAAGAACGAGACCGACAGTAAGAAAGCCGACGGCGCGATCATCAAAGATGATAAGGTCATAGCGGTCATCGAGCTTAAATCCACAGCGACAAAGGACCTTAAGGCGGTCACCGATCAGGCTTTCGGGTATAAGAACAATCAGAGCGGCTGTAAATATGTCATAACCTCCAATTTTCAGAAACTGCGGTTCTATATTGACTATACGATCGAATTTGAGGAATTTGACCTTTTCAGTTTAAGCAGGGAAGACTTTGAAAAGCTTTATCTTATCTTAAGCAGAGAGAGTATATTTTCCGACCTTCCGTCAAAGCTTAAGAAGGAGACAAAATTACAGGATGAGATCATCACCAATAAACTCTACAGGGATTATTCGGTCTTCAAGGACAGGCTGTATCAGAATCTGATCAAAAACAATCCGCAGTACGACAAACTCACCCTTTTTCAGAAATCCCAAAAACTTCTCGACAGATTTTTATTCATACTTTTCGCCGAAGATTCAGGACTGCTGCCGCCCAATTCAATTTCAAGGATCATTCAGCGCTTCGATGTACTTACAGATGAAGATGCCTATAAACCGCTCTATGAGATCTATAAACAGTATTTCGGATACATGAACACAGGCAGGGAGGGAAAAAACCGGGACGACCATATTCCAGCATACAACGGAGGACTTTTCTATCCCGATGACACACTTGACAGCCTTATAATTGACGATGATGTGCTTAAAGACGATCTGATCACACTTTCGACCTATTATTTTAATACCGAAGTAGATGTCAACATTCTCGGGCATATCTTTGAACATTCACTTTCCGAGATAGAGGAAATAACCGCGGAGATAGAAGGAGTCAAAGCCGATAAAACCAAGAGCAGAAGGAAAAAGGACGGCGTTTTTTACACTCCGAAGTACATAACACAATACATAGTCGAAAACACCATAGGCACACTCTGCAGAGAGAAGAGGCAGGAGCTTGAGATAGTCGAGATAGAATTTGACGGGACATACAGGAAGACTGACGGCACACTGTCGGTAAAAGGAAAAACCCTCTATGATAAACTCCTAAGCTATCAAAAATGGCTCTTAACCCTAAAAATAGTCGATCCGGCATGCGGAAGCGGAGCATTCTTAAATCAGGCACTCAATTTTCTTATTCAGGAACATAAAACAATAGACGACATAATCGCAGAACTCACAAATTCACCACTCAGACTTTTCGATACCGATAAAGCCATACTCGAGAACAATCTGTACGGAGTTGACATAAACGAAGAATCCGTCGAGATCGCAAAACTTTCACTCTGGCTCAGAACCGCGCACAAAGACAGGAAACTCTCCAACCTGAACAACAACATCAAATGCGGAAATTCACTCATAGACGATCCTGAGGTTGCCGGGGATAAGGCTTTTGACTGGGCGAAGGAATTCCCCGACATCATGAAAAACGGAGGGTTCGATGTAGTCATCGGCAATCCGCCTTATGTGAAAGTAGATAAAGGTGATATTTACGATTATTATTATAAAAAATTTCACACTTC
>JAWOER010000024.1:0-2515 GCA_046482655.1 Candidatus Delongbacteria bacterium
GGTGCAGATAAGCGGAGACGGTGGGATTCGAACCCACGTTCCCTTACGGGAACACGCTTTCCAGGCGTGCGCCTTAAGCCGCTCGGCCACATCTCCGGTGCGTTCTTAAAGAACCCGGGAAATATAACCCCATTTGCCTACAAAGTCAACTGATAGACACTCAATTCATTATTCTCAAAATCCAAAGCGAATAATCTTCCGCCGGAAAGTTTTATCGAACCTTTGATCTCTTTTCCCGCACTGTCTTTAAGATCAAATGTATTCTGGTATATGCCATTTTTAAATACATCTATCTTACGAAAGTTCTGTCCCTCAGTTGATTCATAGGCTCTTTCCACCCACAATCTTTTTTTGTGATCACAGTACATCTGGACCACAGCCTTTTTGAATTTTTCATCGAAACTGTAATTATCCATAAATTCCTTTGCAGAAGCATCAACATAGCTTTTTGTTGTTTTTGTGATCTGATCTTTTTCGTCTTGGGTGTACCTGACTTTTCTGTACGGCATTTTTATCTTTGACAGTATTTTTCCTGTTACATCATATTCTGTGATCTGATAACGGTCAACCCCCGGTTCAGAAACATAGATCTTTGTGCCGGACGCTGTAAAAGCGGGATAATCATTACCCATTGACATCATACGGGCAATATCTTGAGGGTCGAACTCTTCTTCACTTTCCCACAGATCGGCCTTTGGATCAAGATCCCGGTCAAAAACAGACAATCTTGTTTTCAAAAATATCTTTCCCTCTCTCTGAGCAACGGAGGTGTTTAATGCAAGAATGTTTTCGTCAGAAAAAGCTTCGGGCATTACTATCATGCTCGAACCCTTTTCCGTCATATTGATCTTTCTTATAAAATCACCGTTAAGTCCGAACACCTGAACACTCATTGTTGCGGGATCAGGAACAAAGATGTTGTCATTTAATACAGCCATTCCGGTATTTAACATTGTAAATTCACCCGGGCCGTTCCCCTGACCCCCGAAACTTTCGAGAAGCCGGCCTTCTTTACTGAACTTTTTTATGGTGTAACTTCCCTGGTCGATCACAAAAAAGCTGCCGTCAGCAGCAACACTCACATGCTGCAGACGCTCAAAATTTTCCGTTCCCTCCTCCGATTCCGGTCGTATGGTAAAAAGAATTTCGGGAATGACCTGCAGGTCCGGATCAGACGGAGTTGAACTGTTCTTTATCACATTTATCTCATCTTTCTTTTTTTCTGCAGATCTCTCACTGCTTTCGCTTTTACCGCAGCCTGCCAAAAATAATGCTGCGAGCATGGCAAGTATTATGTATTTTTTCATTTTATGTTCCTTCCTTATGTTTTTTACCGATATTAATTCTCAAGTGTTTTTACATATATTTTGTAAATGCTTTTATCCGAATTCGAATTGCTTATGGAAAACAGTCCGTAACCTCCATCGACATTGGTAAATCTGCCGTCAGGATCATAAAGCGTTTCCATATATGATCTGAAAACCTGATCCGTCGAGGAAAATACGAGAGTATTGAGTCCGCCGTGGTATAATGCGTACCAGTGAATACTCATGCTGCGTATAAAGTACTCCATAAAATCTTTTCCGTACTTTTCTTTGTTTTTCCATATCCGGGTCTCAACAGGATATTCGTCCCATACCGCAGAAGTTGTATCCTCCAGCCAGAAAGTTTCCTCATAACGGTAAAGATCGTCCGGGATAATTCTGTAGGATGCCATCCTTTCATCGAAAATGACAGGAATTGAATCGAAACTGCAGTTATACAGTTTTATGTCATCGTAACTTCTTCCCCTCCTGTAGTAAACAGTATCTGTGACGGCCGGATCAAGGATCTTTCCTGTTTCGACATTTTTTGCCTCAATATTATCCAGCGGGGGCGGACAGACAGTTTCTGCAGACATATTATCGAAATCGTCATGCTGCGCCTCTATCCTGTAAGTGGATCCTGTCATGAAACCTTCAGGAAAATCGGACTCGGGAAGATAATATAAACCCTTTTTGTTTTCATATTCCGAAAGAGTGTTTACAAGTGTGTATTCTGTCTGTAAAGGTGCTCTTTCATACAGTGAAATTTCAGCTCCGCTTATTCCGAGATTCTCAAAGCTGATCGCTTCATTCACACCGCCCGTCCTTGAAAAATAAAGGCTGTCTATGCTCTCCCCCGCTTTGGCATAACAGAAAAGCACTGCTTTCTCATTATAAGCGGTCGTATTTTCGCTTACGCACGATATCAGCATCAAAAGAGCGATCACCGCCAAGTATATTTTGAGCCTGAACAGATTCATTGATTTTCTCCTAAAAGCTGTAACTCAGTCTGACCGAAGGAAGGATCGGCAGCATCGGGAATACGCTTCTTTTTACAGTGTTGTCGGACTCATCCTCCTCATAAATATACGCCTGAACATTTTCCCTGTTCGTAAGATTCAGAATGCTGGTATTTAGCAGCAGCTTGGAACCGTTCTTATAGTACCAGGTATAGTTCGCGCTTATATCCCATCTGAAATAGTCCGGATACC
>JAWOER010000207.1:0-4452 GCA_046482655.1 Candidatus Delongbacteria bacterium
CCAAAGGTCTGTAAGAGACATTGCCGAACATATAGTAAAAAAGAGACTCGAGCAGATAGAGGGTGTGGCAATGGCTGATGTGATCGGCGGGGAAGAGCTTGATATTCGGATAGAGGCCGATATTGAAAAAATGAATTCGTTCGGAATATCTTTTTCAAATTTGACCGGTGCTGTAAGGGCTGCCAGCACTAATTCGCCCGGCGGTACTATAAAGGATGATGTCTATATTTATGATCTTGTGATATCTTCCGAGTTTGAAAATCTCTCTGATATCGAAAATACGCTGATCAGACAGCTTTCCAATAAAAGAAATATTTATCTGAAAGATGTTGCCACGGTGAGTTACAGGCAGAAAGAAAAGAGGTCTTTTACAAGATACAATTCAAAAAATTCAACTGCGGTACTGATACGGAAAGACGGAGATGCAAACGCAGTTCTCGTGGCAGAATCTGTTAAGCAGACAATGACAGAACTTGACAATTCTCTGGATGTTAAGATCAACCTTGTATATGATCAGTCAGAATTTATTACAGAATCCATCCGGAATGTTGTTTCTGCTATACTGCTGGGCGGACTGCTTTCATTTTTAACACTGTTTTTGTTCCTTAGAGAATTTAAGGCACCTTTTAACATATCACTGGCTATGCCTATAAGTATATTTTCAACATTCACACTTCTGTATTTTTTTGATATATCCCTGAATCTGATGTCACTTTCCGGATTTGCTCTCGGAATAGGGATGCTTGTGGATAATTCGATCGTTGTGCTGGAAAATATCGACAGGCGGCGTAAAGATTCAAAAAATATTTTTGATGCCTGTTACAACGGGGTAAAAGAAGTTGTTATGCCTGTTACTGCCTCAACTTTTACAACCATAATCGTATTTATGCCCGTTGTTTTTGTTACAGGTGTCGCGGGTGAGCTGTTTAAGGACCAGTCGTTCTCCGTTGCTTTTGCGCTCATAAGTTCTCTTTTTGTATCCATTGCTCTGGTACCCGTTCTCTACAACAAAATGTCATTTGACAAAACATCTTCATCCGGGTACGACCGGAGTATAACTCCCGACAACGGTCCCATATTCAAGACAGGTATATACTGGACGGTCCTGATACTTGCAGCGTATTTTATTGTAAAAATGAGCAGTATCCCCGTTGATGTGCATACATTTGTGTATATACTCTTCGTTTCTCTTTTGGCCGATCCTGTGATCAAAACTTTTGAGTACTTCATTTTTCAGCGCAGAAGGTCTGCTTTGAAGACAGCAAAAAATGTCAGATTTACCATCGTGAATCTTTTATGGCTGTCACTTATCATCCTGCTCACGCTTCCTGCCGCATATATGTCGCGGATCGATTTTTTTGAACCTGTACACGCGCTGATCTCCTCTTTTGAGCTTAAGTTTTTATACGGATTCGATATGGTACTGTATAATATCTCTTCGAATATATATGAGATTTTTCAGCCCTACGAAGAAGAGATGAGCACGAAAAGCTTTATGCTTTATTCCTATGTGCTGGGCGGTCTCGTCTTTCTGTTAAATTTATTCGGAGTATTCAATCCGTCAAGGCTCTATAGGATACCGAAAGACGCATACATAAGAATATTTTATGTGGAAGGTATCCGGTCGGTCATAAAGAATATACTGGCATCGGTTTCAGGTTTTATTATCGGCCTGTTCATATTTTACTACAAATCGGCTGTAAAAGCCTTAAAATTCATTTTTAGACCTGTTCTTGCCGGATTTGACAGATCTTACCGTCTTTTGGAAAGTTATTATCACAAGTTGCTTTTAAAGGCTCTCGATAACAAAATGACAACCCTTTTTTCAGCATTCATTTTACTCATGATCTCAGTTTTACTGCTGACTGTCACAGAAAAAAGAATGATGCCTGAGGTTGACAGTCACGAATTTATTCTGTCTGTGGAGCTCAGTCCGGGAACAAGTATAGCGGCAACCGAAAAAGTTGTAGCCGGCTACGAAAAAATTCTTAACAGTAAAGACGGCGTTCTGAGCTATTTTTCCACAGGGGGTATATTTGACGAAAAATCTCTGCTTTCAGGAGCTACGGTATATAAGGCGGATATCCAGGTAAAGCTGGATAAAAATACTGCTACAAATGTGTTTGTAAACGATCTGCGCAGAGATATTGAAAAATATAACTCACAAAGCCCGTTTAATATTAAGCTGAGTATCAACACTGACATCTCTGTTCTGGGTGAAATGCTAAAGACTGAAGAGGGGGATGTTGCTGTTAAAATATACGGGAACGATCTGGATGATATGTCTGAAATATCCGAAAAAGTTATACAGGAACTGAGCAGTTTTGAAAATCTGGGTGAATTGAGATCCGATTTTTCCGGCAGTAAACCTCAGATAAGATTGGGATTTAAAAATTCTTTTCTGGATAAGAATAATTTAACAGAGCAGGAAATATCATCGTACATACGGACAATTATAAAGGGTGATATTGTAACAGAGATCACAGAGAACAATAAGAGCTTGGATATTATAATCGGGACAAGTGAAGATTACGGCGAAGATATTAAGAATGTTTTGAACTCAATTTACAAAAAAAACGGTGTCTCTTATCCTGTGAGCAAACTCGTAAAGGTAAATTATGAAAAAGGTCCCGAATCAATTAAGCATGAAAGTCAGGTGAGGACAATAACGGTCTCGGCAGCGCTTACAGAAGGAAGAATAGACAGAATGACAGAAAAAATAAGTTCTAAAATAAATAAGATAGGTCTATACAGGGGCATGAGGATAGAAGTTGGGGGTCAGAATACAGAAACAAAGGATTCTATGGACCAGATAATATTTATTTTTCTATTGTCTTTTTTACTCGTCTATATGGTCCTGGCATCTCAGTTCGAATCACTTCTCAGTCCCTTCATAATTGTTCTGAGCGTACCTTTTGCGGTTGTCGGTGTCGGTATCGGTCTATTTATTACGGGGCAGTCTATTAATATTCTGTCCGGTATCGGCATGATCATGCTTATAGGCATAGTGGTTAATGATGCTATTGTAAAAGTGGATTTTATTGAGAATGGCGTAAAATCAGGAAAGAGTGTAAGGGACGCTATTATCGATGCAAGCAGAAAAAGACTGAGGCCCATACTGATGACTACAGTTTCAACTGTCTTCGGTATGCTTCCCATGGCTTTGGCGTTCGAGGGATCTTCGGAGTTAAGAAGACCGCTCGCGATAACAGTAATTTTCGGTCTTTCCGCCGCAACAATGCTTATTTTGGTCATTTTACCCGTAATTTATGAAACTCTTAAAAGAAAATAGATGTTTGAAAAGATCCTAAATAGGCCGGTTACTATAATCATGTTCTTTTCGAGTATGTTCATTTTGGGGATCATAGCCTTTAATAAGATCCCTTTGGAGCTCAAGCCCGATACAGAATATCCAACTTTAATAGTCAGTGCATACTGGAACAATGTGTCACCTGAGACCATAGAAAAAAAGGTCGTGAGCGTAATAGAGTCAGAGATATATACTCTGGAAAACATAAACAGCGTCTCATCGAGCTCCAGAAGTTCATACGGTAACATAACGATCGAATATAAACGCGACACAGACATGAATTTTGCCTATCTGGCCCTAAATGAAAAGCTTTTTCAGGTAAAAAAGGATCTTCCCGATCCTGTAAAGAACAGAGTGAGCATAAGAAAATATGTGCCCCGGGAAGAAATGGATGAAAGCCGGGAGCTTATAAGCTATAATATATATGGTGATATTTCTCTGGAGGAACTCGGATTTATTGTTGAGAACGAACTCGAGAACGAATTGATTTCGATAGAAGGTGTAAATTCTGTGGAAGTATCGGGGATACCGAAAAATGAATTAAGAGTGCTTATCAACAGGAATAAAGCCGATTTTTACGGCATCAATATTAATCATTTTTCCAGGCTGTACCAGTTCGGCAATAAGATATATGCCGGCGAGACGACCGACGGTAAAGACATAAGATTTTCTGTTGATATAGATAATGAGCTGAACGATATCGAACAGATTAAAAATACCGTTTTAAAACATAACAGCGGCGTACCCATCAGAATAAGAGATGTTGCCGATGTAGTGATATCCAATGTGGAACCGACAAGTATAAGGCGTATTAACGGCAAGGAGTCGGTCGATATTTCTGTGTTCAAAGAACCCGGCGCGAACGCGATATCAACATGCGATATAATATATGAGGTTTTTGATTCCTTTGTCGATAAATATAAAACTCAATATGACCTGCGAAAAGAAATAAAATTTGATTCCACCGAGTCAATAAGAAAAGAGATCAATGATCTGAGGATAAGAGCTCTTATCAGTCTTGCGGTGATAATGCTTGTACTGCTGTTTTTTTTAAGGAATATCAAATTATCTGTAGTTATTGTTTTGTCCGTTGCTGTCAGTCTTCTCAGCAGCGGTTTTATATTATATTTTTTTGATTTTGC
>JAWOER010000255.1:0-3492 GCA_046482655.1 Candidatus Delongbacteria bacterium
AACCGACGGAATTAACTGCAACATCGAAACCGGAAGAGCTTTTGAGCTTGCAGGAGCCCTTAATTCCGAAGTTCATTTAAACACGCTTCTTAACCGGACAGTATCTGTTGATGAATTCGATATAATATCTTTTCCTGGCGGTTTTTCCTATGGGGACGATGTAAAAAGCGGAAAGATATTTTCACTAAAACTGCTTAAACTCAAAGATGAGTTGCAGAAATTTCTTGATTCGGGCAGGCTGATGATCGGGATATGCAACGGCTTTCAGGTTCTTACCACCTTGGGGATCATACCCTACGATACTCAGGGGGAGCCGAAAATATCGATATACTGGAATGACAGTTCCAGATTTGAGTGCCGCCTGGTCGATCTTAAGGTGCCAAAAAATGTGGTTTCACCGTGGCTTTCGGGTATGAACGGGGATACCATAAGGGCCCAGGCCGCCCATTCTGAAGGCAAGATAACCGCCTGTTCAAAACAGGATATCGATGACCTGTTAACAAAAGATCTCGTTGCCTTTCAATATGCAGATTCATCCGGAAAGGCCACAGAAGAATATCCGTTCAACCCCAACGGATCGCCGGCGGGTATAGCAGGTCTGGTCAACAGTTCGGGAAATGTGCTTGGAATGATGCCGCATCCGGAAAGGAATTGCGAAGCTTTTCACGCCACTGACAGTAATCGGCGGGAGAATACCGCATACGAAGGAGAAGGTTTAAAAATATTTAAAAATGCTGTAGAATATTTCGGGAGCGGTAGTTAATGTACCCCTATGTTAAACTCATGCGGCTCGAACTTTTTGTTCTGGCCAAAGATTCAAGAGTGAGGATCAAACTGATGCTGAGCTTTTTGCTTATCATATATGTTCTGTCCTATTCCCTATTTGAATCCGACGCCAATATTCTGCCGTTCTTTTACTTCGGTTTTTTTTTCGTATCCCCTTTAATCGATTACAGCTTTTTTTCAGAAAGGCTTCATAAAAGGTTTCCTCTGTTGCTCGGAAGAGGTTTTTCTCTTATTCAGATAATAGTTTCGAAGAGTCTGACAATTTTTGCTTTAGGATTATTTGCCGGAATATTTTTTACTTCTTTAGCTTTTTATTTCAACTCCGCACAAATACTTCATGCGTCTTTTGATCCTTCCCACTTCAAATATTTCCTGACAATAGCATTATATAATTTCTGGATAATCATTCTGAGCGGATTATTACAGACCAGATTCGAGATCATATTTCCTGTAAGACTTTTGCATATCGCAGGATTTCTGATCTTTGTGAACTTCCAGAATCATGCTATCGATTCACTCATGAGACATCTCTATCCGATACAGATAATCTCCCTGGCGGTTCTGATATCCGCTACGGTTTTGATGGTTTCTGTAGTAAATAAAGATAAAATAGCATAGGATCTTTATATGGAATCATATTTTCTTCCTCTAATATTTTTGTATCCCGAACTCCACTATAGGTTCAAGTATTTTCCTTTCTCCGCTTATTATGTAAAAGAACCCGAAATACTGATCGATCTGCCCTATAAATCCAGTAGTGGTGAATTCCCGGTGTTTATGATAGTTAAAGATGCTCATTTATTCCCGGTCAGGATATGGTCTGTAAAATTCCATTTTGTTTTTGAGGACGGTTCTGCATTCGTAAAATCATTTGTGATCAACGAAAAGATCAACAAAATGATGTATTATAAACAGTTCGATTTTTCTTTCCCAGAAAAAAAAGGATTTACCGGAGTCAGTGCCTTATTTAATATTTATGTGAAAGGATCCTTAAAAAAGATCGTCAATGACAATATGACCGGTATTGATCCCGAACTGGAAATATACCTTGATGATAATGAGGAGCTTTTTGAAAATCATATTCAGGGTGATCTTCACTACCATTCGGAATTCACCTCTGACCAGGTTGAGTTCGGTGCTCCGGTAAGGGCAACAAAAAAATGTGCCGAAACTCTTAAGCTGGATTTTTTTGCTCTTACTGATCACTCATACGATCTTGACGATATGGAGGGTGATTATTTAAAAAATGACCCTGAGCTGAATAAATTTAACAGAATGAGATCATCAGCGGACGAATATTCGGACGATAGAACTACAATACTGGACGGTCAGGAAGTTACGGTAAGAAATTCGAAAGAAAGAAATGTTCATATTCTTGTATATAACCAGGAATATTTCGGAGGATCGGGAGACAGTGCAGAAAAATGGTTCTCCACCAAAAGCGAAAACTCTATTTTTGATATCACGCACAAAATGACTGACGATTCACTTGTTGTTGCAGCACACCCGTTTAATAAGATACCTCTGCTCGAATATCTTTTTGTAAAGAGAGGAAGATGGAACAAAGAGGACATAATAAGGAACAGTGTTTCACATCTGCAGATACTGAACGGAGACTTTGATGATGATTTCTTTAACAATCTCTCTGTCTGGACAAAACTACTTCTGAGCGGTGAAAGAATATTTATAATCGCAGGTAACGATGCACACGGCAATTTTAATCTTTTCCGACAGATACGGTTCCCCATGCTCAAACTTATCTGCAGATATAAACAAATCTTTGGTAAATGCAGAACAGTGGTTTTGTGCTCTTCCGCAAAAAAACAGGATATAATAAAGACAGTCAAAGAAGGTAAATGTTATATAACCAACGGTCCGCATGAAGATAATACCCGTTCTGATTTTATGCATTCTTGCAACTGTTTCACTGAGAGGGCAACAAACGCTTAACCTGAACGATGCAATTTCAAAAGCGCTGGAGAACAATTATGAAATGGTAATTGTAAGGAATGAACAACAAGTAGCCGAAATTCAAAACAACTGGGGAAATGCGGGAAGGTATCCTTACATCAACTTGTCGGCAGGCGATGAAAATTCATTCAATGTAAATGACGATGAAAATTTTGTGAACAACCGCTTTTCTGTGGGGGCAAATATCAACTGGACACTGTTTGACGGGTTTTCGGTACAAATTAACAAGCAGCGCTTTGAAGAACTGGAACAACTCTCAAAACAGAACACGGCCATAATGGTGGAGAGTACCATCCAATCGGTTATTCTTGCCTACTATGCTGTGCTCCTCGAAAAAGAAAAACTGGAGGTATTCCGGGAGGTGATGGAATTATCGGAAGACCTTTTCAGGCGGGCTGAGGAGCGCCAGGAACTTGGTACTTATGTAACGTACGATGTATTGCAGGCAAAAAACGCCTACCTCTCCGATCGGTCGCTGTTTTTGCAACAGGAAGTGGAATGGAAAAATGTCATTCGCGACCTGAACTACCTGATGGCCGAACAGGAGAATACCCGGTGGGAACCCACCGAAGAATTTGAAGCAGAACCCGTGGATTATGTACTGGAAGATTTGAGAACTCAATTGTTTGAAAACAACAAAGTACTGCAAAATCAGTACGTCAACCAGCGGCTGCTCGAAAACGCCGTGGCGGCTGCAAAAAGCGATTTTTCGCCCACGCTCGATTTTTCCGGAGG
>JAWOER010000280.1:0-14012 GCA_046482655.1 Candidatus Delongbacteria bacterium
CAAGATGGGCTATACTGCTCGATCGGAGCATCTTATATGCATATTCGCAGGCTTCTCCTTTTTCAACAAGGTGGTCGATAAAAGAATTAAGTCCGTTGATCAGCATGTTTGAGACAAATGATCTTTTATCTTCTATCGTGCCTTTTCCATAAATTGAGATCATGGGCAGATTGTCCACAAATACCCTAAGGAATTTTTCCACTCCGCCGGATAGGCTCGGGTAGTAAATAAAAGTATAGTCTTCTTCACCAAAGAAAAAGCCGGGGATATAATGTTTCTTTTGAACTAGAGAGCGGACAAAATTCTGGAACTTATCAAAATACCTGAAAGATGAGGAAAAAGAATAATTATCTATACCCGAAAGCGATCTGGTAAAATAATTGAAATCGTAGAAAGGAATCAGAGCGCAGTCAATATATTTTTTTAAATATCTTACATTCTCTCTATTTATTTTCAGATCCGGATGTACATCTTTAACACTGCTGAGTATTCTTGTGTTTTCCTGATGGGGAATGTAAAAATCCGCACTCACAGTGTCCAAATAAGAGATGTTCTTTTTAAAGAACAGGTCGCGGATATCCTCTTTTGTGGCAAATTTATCAGAATGCCTGTCAAAATCGCATATTTCAAACCATACTAAAAGACATCCCTTATTTATTGAATATCTGTAATCAGAATGAAAAATATATTTTTTTGAATCGACCATTAAGACCTGTGCCTATGTTTTAAAGGTCTAAAAATAGGAAAAAATACAGGTTTCTGCAAGATATTTTTTTTAAAGATGCAATTTATGTTATAATAATTATTCTTCGGGAACAGCGAACTTTTTCACAGACCGAAAACTCTCGTCGGTTATGATACTTGTGATCATTACACCATAATCAGTATATTTTTTTGATACAACATCCGATCTTTCATACATACGGGCTATCAGTTTCTGCTCTTCAAAAGGAAAAAGAAATGTTCTTCTGAAAGTTTTGTTCACTCTTTCCTGAATATTCTTTTTTAGTCCCTCCAGGTTCTCTCCTGTTTCTGCAGAAACAAATATAGAATTTTTGTACTTGTCGGAAAATATTTCTTCGCGAACTCTGTATTCACCCAAAAGATCTATCTTATTAAAAACAGGAAAACAGGGTATTTTGTCGGCCCCTATCTCTTTTAGAACACTGTTTACAGAATTGATATAATCTTCGCAACTGTCGTCGCTGATATCGATAATGTGAAGAAGCAGGTCTGCATCCATTACATCCTTGAGTGTGGCACGAAAGGACGCTATAAGATTGTGGGGGAGGTTTGAAATGAACCCGACTGTATCCGAAATAATAATATTACTTCCTTTCTCCAGTTGTATTGAGCGGGAGGTGGTATCAAGCGTGGCGAAAAGTTTATCTTCCACCAGTACATTTTCTCCTGTTAATCTGTTGAACAAGGATGATTTTCCTGCATTAGTATATCCCACAAGACATATTTTCTTGGCTTCAGTGCGTCTTTTTCTCTGGGTTATCTTCTGGGTCATTATTTTTTCCAGCTCATGAGTGACCTTTCTGATATTGTCTTTGATAATCCTTCTGTCAACTTCGATCTGTTTTTCTCCCATTCCTCTCGAAGCTCCGGAGGTACTTCCCGAGGCACCTCTTTCTCTATCTAAGTGCGACCACAATTTTTTTAGCCTGGGAAGCTGATATTTTAATTCTGCAAGTTTTACTTCGAGCTTTGATTCTTTGGTTTTTGCGTGTTTATGAAATATATCAAGTATTATCTCTGTTCTGTCCAGAGCATTTATCCCGTATATTTTATTAATATTCTTTGCCTGCATAGGGGAGAGTTCGTTATCGAAAATAAGCAGATCTGCCTCCACAAACTCCATCTTAGACTTAAGATCTTCCAGAAATCCCTTGCCTGCATAAAGAGATTTACTTATGGTTTTACGGTTTTGAACAAATTTGTCTGCAACTTCTATATCAGCGGTCTCAGCCAGCCTTTCGAGTTCATCTAATGATGTTAAAGCTTTTTCGTATTCTCGGCTGTCGGTGCAAATTCCCACAAGGAAGGCCTTTGGTTTCGGTATTTCTGTCAGCATTGTTTGCATAGATTACATTTTCCCAATAGATTTAGTTGGTTTCTTTAATCCTGAAATTATATTTTACAGGAGTTTGGACGCAAGTTCGGAAAGAACTGATCTTTCGCCTTTCTTGAGTGTGACATGGGCACACAGCTCCTGATTTTCCAGCTTGTCTATTAGATAGGACAGACCACTTGATTCAGAATCAAGATAAGGAGAATCGATCTGATACAGATCGCCGGTCAGGACAACCTTGGTACCTTCGCCCGCTCTTGTTACGATCGTTTTGACTTCGTGAGGGGAGAGGTTCTGGGCTTCGTCCACTATAAAATATACATTACTTAAAGTTCTTCCTCTTATATACGCAAGGGGTGATATTATAAGTTTCTCGCGCTTTTGTAGTTCATCTATCATTTCGTATCTGTCGGAACCTTCGTTAAAATTATCCTGAATGAACTTCAGATTATCATACAAAGGCTGCATATAGGGTTCGATTTTATTCTGTGCCGTTCCCGGCAAATAACCGATGCCTTTGTTGCTTAATGGAACTATTGGTCTGCTAAGATAGATCTGTTTATACCCTTTCCTGCTTTCAAGAGCAGCTGCGAGAGCAAGCAGTGTTTTACCTGTTCCTGCGGTGCCGGATATCGTGACAAGTTTGATACGGTCATCCGTAAGTGCATTTATTGCAAATGTCTGTTCAGAATTCCGGGGCTTTATACCGAAAACTTCCCGCTTTTCAACAATAGAGATATTTTTATCAAAATCATCATATCTGGCCAATGCTTTCTTGTCTGCGGATTTTAAAACAAAATACTGGTTGGGTTTGAGGGATATTGACTCTGAGTCGGGATCTTTTTTAAAATCACTTACGCTTATCTTCTTTTTACTGTACAGAGCATTTATAGTACTTTCGTCCATGTCTTCCATTATGTCCACGCCTGAAAAAAGATCTTCGGCACTTTTTACATTTCCGATCTGGTAGTCTTCTGAAGTAATTTCCAGTGCCCTGGCTTTTAGCCTCAAATTTACATCTTTTGTTACAAATACGACATTTTTTTCCGGATTATCCTTTATGTAATTATAACAGGCTGCAAGAATGTGATGATCCTCTTTTCCTGATAGGAACATATCGGAAAATCCGTTCCTGAACTTTACATCTGTCAGAACAAATACTTTTCCTTTTCCGTCTCCAAGAGAAATTCCTTTTTTGAATAATGCTTTTTTTGATCCGTTCGCTCCCGAAGACAGTTCATCGATCTGCCTTGTAAATTCCCTTGCATTAAAGTTAAGCTGGTCATGACCCTTCTTAAATTCATCAAGTTCTTCAAGAACTGTGATAGGGATACCTATATTATTGTCATCAAAAGAGCTTAAGCAGTTATAATCATGAAGAAGAACATTTGTGTCCAATATATAAGTTTTACCCCCCATTTTAACCTCCCGGCAGATTTTTGTATAAATTTAAGATATAATTGGATTTTATTCAACAGCTAATAAAATAAAAAAGGCTCATTATGAGCCTTGTGCTGAAGAGGAGACTTGAACTCCTATGCCCGCGAGGGCGCCACCCCCTCAAGATGGTGTGTCTACCATTTCCACCACTTCAGCAAATTTATTCGGATAAGGGAAGTCCATTATCTGTATCGGAATTAGCATCAGAATTCTCTTCGTTATCCGTTTGAACGGGGATGTTTTCCTGTTCATTCTGCTGATCATCCTCCAGCAGTAATTTTGAGCCTTCCAAAGCCTCCTGACCAGACATAGGTTCAGGAGCAGCTTTTTCTATTATAACACTATTCGACGGAGCATTAGACCTTTGAAATTCCGCTTTGGAAATGAGTCCTATAATTATCGCAAGAACGAAAAACGAAGTAGTTAGAACTATTGTTAATTTGTGCAGGAATGAAACAGTCTCTCTGGTACCGAAAGTTGAAGATGCTGCACCGCTAACGCCACCGAAGGTACTGGACAATCCGGCGCTTTTTGAAGATTGCATGAGTATAACTATCATCAAGATTAAAGTATTGACGACGAACAAGAATAATAAAAATCCGTACATTATGATCCCTTAATTTTATTTCAATATTATTACGCGGACAAATTTAAGAAAAATAGATCGTTTTGTCAATTGTTTTTAAAATCATTTAATTCATACATATATGTAAGTAAGTGGACGATTATTTAAAAATAGAGACATGAAATAAACGACTCGTATTGCCAAAAATAGTTCTTTTATTAAAATAAAAATAAGATAGGGAATAGAATTAAACCAAAGGCTTATTACACTTCCAAACCACACAAAACACTCGCTTTAGTTTACATAATATATATTATGCGACATGGCTTAAAGCTAAAGCATGATTGTAAGTATTTGTTATATCTATTCTTTATTATACGAATATTCTGTTTTTTAAGTCTTTCTTGTGTTAAATTGTGAAACAAATTGTGAATAACCTGTCGAATAATAAAAAAGACGGTTTTATGCCGTCTTTTTATTAATTGAGATTTATATTTGTAAACAGATCAATCTACTGTTCAATCTACCGTAATACTTTTTGAAACATTTTTAGGTACATCCGGATGAACGCCGTGAAGCGGTATATGCAGTTTGTTCAAATATTTCATTTTCTTTATGCTCATTTTTAATGCGAGCATCTGTAATACGACCATACTTGAGAAAGTTGACAATAGAGTATCGTCTGTTTTGGGCAATTTTATGTATATAAAATCATAACTCTTATTACCGAAAGGTACTGATCTGCAGTAATTTATAAGATCATCATTATCCTCTGCAATAAGGTAAATGTTCGCACCTCTGATTTTATGCGTGTTTACCTGGGATATTGTGAGATTTAGATCTCTTTTATCAGGTCCCGTAAGAAATATAAGGGGGTAATTAGTATCTAGATTCTCAATGAAATTGAATTTCTTGAGAGCTCTTTCAAATATTTTTCTTGATTTTGGAAGGATATTAAAAGGTTTGACAGGTTCAAATATGTACGAGCTGAGATCTGAGATCAATTTGATCGTCTCTTTTTCACTCAATTTTTCTTTGTGAGCTCTTTCCATTGCATAAGTTATAAGGTCTTTATTATACCTTATGAAGTACTCCAGATCCTTCGTTCCGAAAATAGTATTAAAACCCAGTATGGTATTCGGTCCGTGTTTAAATTCAGATCCTTCTATCCCCTGCGTATGATTTAGTACGGTCTCCCTGATTTTTAAAGCACCTTCCTCTGCAACTGAGCTGATCTTTGTGGCAAGTATGTGAATGCTGGGCTGCATAAATAGAGAGTCGGCCATTTTTTCCACCTGACTGTCAGTCGTTGTTATAGTTTCCTCAATCAGGTCCGGAATATAGTTCAATGTATCTTTTCTTCTTTTTATCTCCTTTTTTTTTGTCTCGTAATCTTTATTTCCGTTAAGTTGTGATATTTTGAATTCAGCCACTTTAATCGCTAAATAATAAAATAGTAAAACCTGATTCATATAACTTTTTGTGGCCGGAACAGCTATTTCAGGACCGCATTTTATGGGCAGATAGAAGTCGCTCTTTTCTTGTGCAAGAGTAGAATTCTCATTGTTCACGATAGTTATTTTTTTTACATCCAATCCTGAACAATCCAAATCATTAAAAATGTCGATAAGATCTTTTGTCTCTCCGCTCTGGCTGACACCCACAAAAACATCACCTTCTCTTATGGAAGAAGAATATTGGCCTCTAAAATTTCCCGGCAGTATCGGGTTGAACTTGATCCCGGCTATTTCATTAAAAAACAATGCTGCCGTTTTAGTCGCGTTATAAGAAGTCCCGCATGATATAGTGTATATACTCCTATGATCTTTCCAGGCTTCGAAGATCGTTTCTGCAAATTTATCGGCATGTTTGTGGAATTTATTTATTTCTCTTATTTCCGCCCCGATGTCAAGTATCTTCGCAGCAAGTAAATTATTTTTTACATATTCCCTTCCGGATATAATATCCAAGAATACATTTGAGTATGTAGAGAAAAATTCTGTATCTAAAAACTCTTTCTTGTTAAGATTATCCATCAACTCAGGAAAATCCCTTTTGATAATTTCCAGTATATTCTTAAATTCTTTTGTGGTTTTGAACTTGCCGAACAGAACTTTCTGTTCTTTAATTCTGTCTTCTCTGTATATCTTTTTGGAACTGTCTGTCACAAATTTTGTCAAGCTTAAAATCTCTAAAACACCTTTTATTTCTTTTGTGCGCCGGCTGCCCTTATTAAAAAAAGCGATAAGTTTTCTTGAACTCTCAACCTGATTAAATATTTCCTGATGCATAAAGAATTTGAAAGGTTCATTAAGCTCTGTATCTTCCGCTCTCAGCTTGCTTCTTTTGACGGGTACAGATATCTTCTCCCCTTTCTTAATTTCCCGAGACTTTCCTTCCCGGTCTTTAATTTTTATGTCTTTAAAACTATAAACCTGATACTCATTGCTCGTGTATTCAATAAAAGTACCTTCCCGGAGATCAATAACATTCTTGGTGAATTTTAAGATCGCTGTAAGATCGGAAGATAACAGAATGTAATCGTTCCCGTCAATGGAACCTTTACCGGCATACAGGCTGCTTCCTGCCTTTACGGCATAAGATATCTCTGTTTCGGGATCAACCAGTACGGCGGCATAAGAGCCCGTTACTTTTTCGGAAGCATTAATAATTGCTTTTATCATACATTTGCGCCTTAATTCCCTTTCACCGTGTCTTTTTTCGGGATACTTTTCGAGATTCATGTCAAAATAATGTTCAACCGTGTGGACCAGCATTTCACCATCGTTGTCACTAAGCACCTTGTGACCCTGGTTGATCAGAAATTCTTTTAACGAACCGGTGTTGGTAATATTACCGTTATGAGCACCGTAAATATGTTTTTTACATTTTACTTCATGAGGTTGGGCATTGATTTTATCGACGGCACCGAATGTGGCCCATCTTACCTGGCCGCAGAATATCTTACCTTTCATAGAAGTAATATCAAGAGTATTTACCAGCTCGGACGGTGCACCCACATCTTTTTTTAGGGTCACGGACCCCATATCGTCCTGGATAGCAGCTCCTGTTGAATCATAACCTCTGTATTCCAGATTTTTTAGGAGCATTGAAGCATATTTGCCCATATTGATGTTCATTTTTGCAAAAGAGAGCCCCAAAACTCCACATCCCAGTGCAGGTACGGGTATTTTTAGTGTGATCCTTTTTTGCTTTTGAATTCTTTTTAATATCATTCTCAGCATTTTGGTTCCTCATTATTTGGACTTTTTTAACAAATTCGGTTAAATATCCGAAATATAATCTGGTTTATCAAGTACTTATTTTCATTTGATCTTTCATTATATTTATGTATCCTTCTGGCATTGACTTAACCGCAAGATTTATATATATTCCAATAGGTAGTGCAAGTATAAGCTGGAACAGAGGACGAATCATGAAAATATCTATTACTCTCTTAATTATGCTCTCTGCTGTTTTTTCCCTGTTTTGTGCAGATCAGGTCTCGGTTGTTTTTACAGGAAGTAATAACGGCTATTACAGAGACTGTGGATGACCTGCAGAAAGACTCGGCGGTCTAGCCGAAAGAAAAACAGTATTCGACAGCCTGAAAGCAGAAAACGGCAACACAGTTTTTCTTGATGCCGGAAATATCTTGAGCAGAAGAAGAGATCCTGTTAATGACGATGTGGTTGCAGGAGCATACCCTTTTTTGGGTTACGACGCTGTCGGACTGGGTAATCAGGATCTGATCAACGGTATTAAATTTTTTAAAAATAAAATGAATGGAAAATTGCCGTTTGTTTCGTGTAATATTGATTTTAAGGATGATGATATTAAGATAGACAAATATCGGATCGTAGAAACAACAGATGGCATCAGAGTGGGAGTGACAGCGGTAAATTACAGTACAGATTTCAGGCATCTTTACAGAACCAACACTATTAAGGAGGATGAAATTGAAGTATCGAAGGCGTTTGATGAACTAAGACCTGTACTTAAGGAACTTAGAAAAAGGTCAGACCTTATAGTGGTGCTTGCAAATTTAAACGAGGCAGCTACTGCACGACTTTTGGACGATGTTGACGGATATGATATGGTTGTTGGAGGAAATAATATGACATCCTACAAATTTGCAAGGATAGTGAACAATAAAATACATGTTCAGCCCGGCAGGGACGGAGAAAAGATCGGCAAATCTGTTTTTAAAATAAATGATGACGGGGATGTTGAGTTTAGCGGTTATGAGCTTATTAAGGTCCATGCCCGGAAAGGCGGTTATAAAAGAAATGAGGAAATAGACAAAATCATAATCGAACTTAAAAATAAATGAAGTCAAAAAAGATCACATATACATTATTGATCCTCTTTGCCGCAATAATTATTTCAATCCCTGTGATAACAGAAATCCTCGTATTCGACAGACCTGCCTACACAGGTACAAGTAAAGAAAATATACGCTTCGATATTCAAAGAGGAGCAACAATGTCTCAGATTGCCTCTATTTTGAATAATAAGGGCTTTAAAATCAGCGAAAATGAACTTAAGCTCGTGTCGAAATGGTTGGAAATGGATGGAAAGATCAGACACGGCGAATTCAATTATGATCCCTCTCTCGAGCTGAGCGTAAAAGAGCTCGTAGGCTTTCTTACAAAAGGCGGCCACAGAACAGTTAACATTACTATTCCCGAAGGTTCAAGAATAATTGATATTGCCCGCATACTGAACAGAAAAATGGGCATAGATTCCGTTCTTTTTGTCCAAAAGACCACTGATCCCGATCTTGTGTCTATGTACGGGATCCCGGCAAATTCATTCGAGGGCTACCTTTATCCCGAAACCTATAATTTTAATGAGCAGGATACCGCAGACGATATTATTGACCGGATGGTGGCGACCAACAGGGCAAAAATTTCACTGGTAAAAAGTTCAATAGATTCAAGCAGGCTCTCAGAGCACGATATTTTGACGCTGGCATCCATTATACAGGGAGAAGTAATGGATTATAAGGAAATTTACAAGATCAGTGCCGTGTACAATAACAGATTAAAAAAAAATATGCTTCTTCAGGCGGATCCTACCATACAGTATCTTTTTGAGAAACCGAAAAGACTACTTAATAAAGATATTGCAATTGACAGCCCGTATAACACTTATCTACACAAAGGTCTTCCACCCGGCCCGGTAAACAATCCGTCCATAAGATCTGTAGTTGCTGCTTTAAAACCTGTCGATGTTCCCTATATTTATATGGTTGCCAAAGGCGACGGTACACATTATTTCAACACTGATTTTCAGAGTCATCTTCAGGATAAGCAAAAATTTGATGTTATAAGAAGGATGAATAAAAATAAAAAATAAGGGGGTTTTTCGTGGTTAAAATATTTTTTGCCGCAACTGTCATGTGGTTAACCTTATTCGGATGTGCAGAAAGCGGCCGGGATAGCAAAGGTATTTCCTCCGGACAGGACGAAAAATATACTACAATTATAGCTAACGGGTATGGTGCCTCCAGAGAAAAAGCTGTAGAAGATGCCAAAAATGATGCTCTAAGACAATTCGGTTTTGACATTATGGATATAAATGGCAAGCCTGAACTGAAATACGCAGGTAAAATAACAGACTATAAAATAATAAAAGATTATTCTGAAGAGCTGCAGAAAGGCATGTGGTACGAAATTAAAATTCAGGCCAGGATAGAAAGGAATTAATGTTGGTCGATCTAAATCAGAATCAAAAAATTGCGGTTGAAAATCTGGACGGGCCTCTGCTCATAATTGCCGGTGCGGGAAGCGGGAAGACAAGAACACTTGTGGAAAGAATAGCCCGGATAATACTTGAAAAGAGATCATATCCTCATGAGATCATGGCTGTGACCTTTACAAATAAGGCAGCCACTGAACTCAAAGTCAGGATAATTGCCAGGGTCGGAAAATACGGCGGAGGTGTTTTGGCCGGAACATTCCATTCTATATGTTCCCGCATACTGAGAGATAACTCCGCAAAAATTGGATACAGGCCAAACTTCGTCATTTACGATTCTGAAGATAAATATAAGGTTATAAAGCAAATGATCAAAAAAAATGATCTCAGCCCTTCATATTTTCCCTATAAAAAAATATCGGCGATAATCTCCTCTTTTAAAAACAAATTAATATACCCGAATGAGTATAAACCGGCTGGAGCTGACATATTTTTTGATAAGATAAAAGATATTTATTCCGATTATCAGAATGAGCTGGAAAAATGCAACGCCATGGATTTTGATGATCTTTTGTGTAAAACAGTTAAACTTTTTGAAAAAAATTCAGATATCCTTTTTGAGTATCAGAATCAGATAAAATATATATGTGTAGATGAATACCAGGATACCAATTTTGTTCAGGACAGGTTCGTTTCATTAATCTCCGGTCTGTACGAAAATATATGTGTTGTTGGAGATGAGGATCAGTCTATTTACGGGTGGAGAGGTGCAGATATTAATAATATCTTAAGTTTTAGCAAAAGACACAAAAACTGCAAAACTATTCAGCTCGAAGAAAATTACAGGAGCAGCTCCCACATACTTTCAACCGCAAATTCAGTTATCAAAAAAAATAAAGAAAGACTGGGTAAAAATCTTTTTACAAGATCGGGAGAAGGAGAAAGGGTGATACTCACATCATGTGCAGACGATATTGAGGAAGGCAGGGTCGTAGCGGACAAAATAGCCGATCTGGTCGGAGGGGGGGTATATCTAAATGAAATATGCATCCTTTATAGAACCAATTCTCAAAGCAGGGTACTTGAGGAAAATCTTCGAAGACTGGGTATTCCCTACTCAATAATAGGCGGGCCAAAATTTTATGAACGCAAAGAGATCAGAGATATTACAGCCTATTTGAGACTGCTCGTAAATAAAGATGACAATATTGCATTCGAAAGAATTGTGAACTTTCCTCCACGGGGCATAGGTAAGAAAACGCTTCAGAAAATTAAATATTCTGCAATATCCCTTGGCGTGTCCTATTACGAAGGACTAAAAAGATCTGAAATAAGCCAGTCAGAATCGGGTTTGTCAAAAAAGATCAGGCAGCTGACAGATCTTACAGAGAGGCTGACAGACAGTATGGAAGAGCTTGATGCATACGAGATATCAGACATAATTCTAAAAGAATCAGGTCTTTTAGAATATTATACAAAAAAGTCAGAAGGTGACCGCGAAAGTTCAAAGGTGGATAATCTATACGAATTTTTAAACGGAGTATCTGAATATATAAGAACAGAAAGCTCGCCTAAACTCATTGATTTTCTTTCTTCTGTATCTCTTTTGTCAGACATCGATGCTTATAACGACAGAGAGGACAGGATCATTTTGATGACGGTTCACTGTGCAAAAGGGCTGGAGTTTGATAATGTTTTCATAACAGGCATGAATGAAGGCCTGTTCCCTTTTATCCGTCCCGGCGAAGATGTAAATGCCGAAGAAGAGAGGAGGCTGTTTTATGTTGCTCTCACTCGTGCCAGAAAAAGGATTTACATATCCGCCTACAGGGATCGTAACAGATATTTTGGCGCCGACAGTAGTTTTAACCCTTCGAGATTTCTCGATGATCTTCCCGAAGGGTCAACAGACAGATCTTCTTTTGAACAAATGCCGGAATATAGAACATCTGTTCACTTATACAAAAAACAATTCAAAAAAAAAGATATAGTTCTGTCCAAACAATTCGGAGAAGGGATTATTTTAGACATTGAAGACAGCGATAAAAAAAGGGTACTGACTATCGATTTTGATGAATTCGGTATAAAAAAACTTATAGAAAAATATGCTGATCTGAAACAAATATAAAAGAGGGTTCAAATTGAAAGGAATTATACTGATAGTTGTGCTGATAATAATCATTCTTGTTATTCTGATCACATTTACTAAGAACAAAACACCTGTTTATAAAAAACTGTTAAAACTGGCCGTGAAAAAAAGGGGCAGGCTTAGGACTGACGATCTGCATTCTGCAGGAGATATAAAGGAATCGAAAAAGATATTGGATAGAATGTATAAAGACGGTGCACTGACTCTGAATGTGTGCGACAATTCAAATATTGAATACATCTTCTCCTCTGTTCCTTTTAAATATGATCCCGTTCAGATATTCAACTTAAATGATTTTTTTGAGAACTTACAGCTAATGGCTTCTGAAGATGAAGACGGTCAGATATTTCTTTCCGAAATTATCTTTGCTTTTGATATGGATTATGACGATATTATTTGCGGTCTTGAGACCTTCTATGGTGACGAAAGATTAAAAAAAGAGATCTCCAGGTCTGGAAATGTGTATTTAATGTTTGAAAAAAACAGGATGGATAAAACCAATGGCTCATGGTGACAGGATCATAATTTTGGGAAGCAGCGGTGCCGCTCCCACAAAAAAAAGGAACTGTACTTCTATGGTCTTTGCAACCGAAAGTTATGGAATTATGTTCGATTGTGCGGAAGGCACTCAGAGACAGCTCATACGGGCAGGCTACAAGATCAGCAGGATCAAATATATTCTGATCTCACACCTTCATTTTGACCATGTCGGGGGCCTTATACCAATGTTATGCACAAAGAGCATGTTCGGCATTAAGAACAAGATCACAATAATAGGTCCTTCCGGAATCAGCGAATTTATTAATTTCAATTTATCTTCTGCAGGCTCCAGACTCGCTTTCGAATATGATGTAATCGAAGTCAGGGAGGAGAGTGACACACGGTTTTTCGAGGAATTCGTTATAGAAACTATAGCTTTAAATCACAGAATAGAGAGTTATGGATTCAGAATCAAATTTTACGACAAACCCGGAAATATAATTCCTGATAAGCTCAGAGAGTTCGGTATTGAAGAAGGGCCTTTATGCGGAAAACTAAAAAAGAACGGACATATCGTATTGCAGAACGGCAAAACAGTAAATCTAAGCGATGTCGCAACAGAGAAGAAACGGGGCAAAATTATATCCTTTGCTGGTGATACATATCTTTGCAAGGGATTGTACCGCTGCATAAAAGACGCAGATCTTGCGGCAATTGAATCCACTTTTTTAGATTCTGAAATTGAAAGAGCAAAAACAAGAACGCACCTTACAGCAAAGATGGCGGGGAATGTAGCGGAGAGGAGCAATGTGAAAGAGCTGCTGCTCTACCACTTCAGTGCATCTTATCCAAATATAGAAGATTTCAAAAACGAATGTTTTGAAAAATTTAAAAAAAAGATACATCTTGCCGAAGATCTGAAAGTCATATATTTAAATGAATGAAGGAGAAAAGATAAAATGAAAGACTACAAACAAGAATTCATAAAATTTCTGATCGATAACAACTCTCTTAAATTTGGAGAATTTAAGCTCAAGTCCGGGAGGATCTCACCTTACTTTTTAAACACAGGAATGCTTTATTCGGGAAGGTCAATACTAAAACTGGGAGAATTTTATGCGCTGACAATAGCGGACAGAATAAAAGAGGATTTCAATGTCATATTTGGTCCCGCCTATAAGGGCATTCCTCTTGCAATATCCTGCACCTCCTCTTTATATGCGAACTTCAATACCAATAAAGATTATTCTTTTAACAGAAAAGAAATAAAGACACACGGGGATTCAAGATCTCAAATTGTGGGTAAACAGCTTGCAAAAGATGACAGAATAGTGCTGATAGATGATGTTATAACCGCAGGGACAGCAATTAGAGAAACCGTAAAACTTTTCAAAGATTTCGATTCTCCCGCTATTACTGCCGTTGTAGTATCAGTGGACAGAATGGAAAAAGGATGTTCAGAAAGGTCCGCAGTTCAGGAGCTTCAAGATGATCTGGGTATAAAATTCTATTCTATAGTAAATACAAATCAACTTCATTATACCAAGGACTATTCTTAACATCATCACTCTGATAAATAGTATTAGCAACAACTAAAC
>JAWOER010000281.1:0-5099 GCA_046482655.1 Candidatus Delongbacteria bacterium
GGAAGTTGTGGGCAGGATGGAAAGCTACACAATGAGACAACATGGGACGCCGACACACAGACAATGAAAAGATACACCGACATGAGATTAAGGCCGTGGTTCAGCTACGAAGCCAACAAAAATCTTTCTGCCCAATTCCTTTTCGAGATCGGCGACATACCTTTCGGAAACAAGGACAAAGGCGGAGCACAGGGTGCAGATCAGAAGATAATCGAACTTAAGAATGCTTATCTCGACATTCAGTTCACTGAAAAACAGCATGTAGCACCTATTCACGATGCAAAACTTAGGTTCGGAATAATGGGACACAAGGACGCTCAGTCTCTCATATTAGAAAACGATCTGGCCGGTATCAAGTATATGGGAAGATACAATCAGCTTTATTATGATATTGCCTATTATCTTCCAAATGAAGGTGACGGCGAAAAAAACATCAATACAACTACTTACAGTTTTGCTGAAAGACTTATCAATGTTGATGCTTCCTATAAGATAACTCCCAAAATGACCGCAGGACTCTATACATTAATATCTATGAACACTTCAGCTGCTGACGATAAGGCTGTAGGTTATGTTGACGGAGATGAAGATCTAGTCAATAAAAATTCAAACAATATATGGGTTTCACCATATTTCAAGGGTGATTTCGGAATGGTTTCCGTTGACGCTATGCTTTCCTACAATATGAGAAGTGCTGAATATGAAGCAGTTGGTAAAGATGTTACTGTTGAAGAAACAGAAAAGGATGCACTTTCGGAAAGCGCAGAGAACGGTTCAGGAATGGTAATAAGTTTTAAATCGAAAATTAAGGCTACAAAAGCTTTATCTCTCGGAGTGAATGTAGCTTATGCTACAGGAGATGAGGACGGAATTGACTATTGGCAGCCTTACAAGAACAAATACAAGAACGGAACTGAAATGATAGGTTACGGGATCAATGATTTCAGCTCATACCAGCTGATCAACACGAAAGTTTACGGAATTATGCTTCCCGCTTTAACTGCTGACTTCAAAGTAAGCGATAATATTTCTGTAGGCGGAGCTTTCGGTATGGCCATGACTACCGTTGATGTTGAATTTATTGATTCTGACGGTAAAGATCAGAAAGAAACTAACCTCGGATCAGAGATATCTTTGAAGAGCAAAATAAAAGTATTTGAAAAACTGACTGTTGAGCCATATTTTGCAATGTTCATGCCTGGACCTGCTATAACACAAGGTTCGGATGCTGAAGATTCTCAGATGAGAGTAGGTCTCGTTTCAAAGATTAAATTCTAACTTTTTAGAAAAAAGACCTGATAAATATATATGACCCCGGAAATATTCGGGGTTTTTTATTTAGAGAAATTTTTCGAAATTATCTCTTGTAATCACATCCGTTTCAGAATTGGGATAAGTCGAAGTAAAGATTTCCGGCAGTTTAGCTTTCTTTCGTTCGTTCCATTTGAATTCGTAAGCGTAAAGCGTGCCGTCCCTTTCCTCGATATAATCAATTTCCTGCATGTCCGTCGTTCTCCAAAAATACCTTGAGCAGTATATTTCGTTATAATGAGTGTGCTTGATCCTTTCGGCTATGCAGTAGTTTTCCCAGAGTTTGCCGACATCGTCCCGCATTTCAATGCTTTTGAAGTTTGAAATTAATGCGTTCCTGATCCCGAGATCGTAAAAGTATATCTTTCTGTTTCTTTTGAGCTCCTTTCTCAAATTTCTGGAAAATGCGCCCAGCCTGAATACAATAAATGCTCTTTCGAGGATGGTTATATATGATTCGACCGTGTCTTTCTTGAGTTCGGCGATATTGCCCAGTTCTGTATATGAAACTTCGTTTCCCGCCTGAAATGCAAGAGCCTGTAAAAGTTTCATCAGTTTATCCGGCTTTTGTATCCTGTTCCACATCAGAATGTCTTTGAACAGATAACTGTTCACTATTTCATTCAGAATTTTCATTTCTTTTCCGGGAGATGTAACGACCTCCGGATAAAAACCGTAAACAAGCCTTTGGGGCAGCATTCTCAACTCTTCCCTCAACCCGTTATGATCTGCCATTTCCTTAAACGATAAGGGGAAAAGATGGAACTCAGTCTTTCTTCCGGTTAAACTTTCGGTTATTTTGTTGCTCAGTTCAAACGATGAGGAGCCTGTGACAACAAGATCAACGCCCTTCATCTTATCTGTTATCAGCTTAAGTTTGTTACCGATATCATCAATTTTTTGAGCTTCATCAATAATAACCGTTCTATTATCCCCGATTATACTTTTTAATCTTGTTGATGTTATGTTCTCGAAAAGAGCTCTGTCGTCCGGCTCGTCACCGTCAAACCAAATTACTTTTTCTTTCCCGTCGAAGACCTGATGAAGAATAGTCGTTTTTCCGGTCTGCCTCGGTCCCAGAATGATCTTCGCCTTACCGGTTTTTTCTTTAAGAAAAGACTCGAGCTGTCTTTTAATTATAGTATCTGCCATAACACGACCTCTGATTTATTTCTGATATAAATATATAAAGAATCACTTTGAAAGTCAAGCGCACTTTGGCTTTTTTTAGCCGATTATCGCCAATCCATTAGCTTTTTTTAGCCGATTATCGCCATTTCATTGGCATACATTGACGATTAAATTTCACATAAAGATATCTGTATTTCGTGACTTTTTACATTTCGTAAAATAAATTCCGGAATTATATTTCATCTGTGATTTACTTAATCTCAAATACAAGATCCGGCAGCTACAGCAAAGAGAAGATCAAAGAGATCGAAAAAGAGCTTGAGCGGCACAGTACTGAATTCTTAACCGGAGAAACTGTCAAACCCGGCCGGCTTGTTACTCTGGATATAGATCCCGCTTCTATAAGCAAAGGGGACACTATTATCGCAGCCGGCGGGGACGGAACTGTAAACGCCTGTCTTCAATACATACATGACAATCAGCTTGCCGGTAAAGTCAAACTCGGGATCATACCGCTCGGAACTGGAAACAACCTGATAGGGTCTTTAAACCTGACGAAAAACATCAAAAAAGCTGTCGGGATAATATTAAAATCCAAAACAGAAAAGATCAGCTACGGCCTGATAAACGATAAAAAGGCTTTCTTCAACTGCAGTTTCGGATTCACTTCATTCGTGCTTAAGAACAGAAAAACCAATTCACTCTACGGTTACGCATGGGACGGCTTAAGGCTAATTCCTGCTTTCAAAGGCTGTAATACAGTATTTGCAGGAACTCAAAAGCAGATAAACATCTTTGCAGGATTTTTTATAAACACAAAATTCTATCTGTCCAAATTCAAATTCATAAAAATAAATAATTCCGACACAGAACTCCCTTTTTTCTACATTGAGAAAAATAATCCTGTGGTCAACGGCATAAAATCACTGTCAGCACTTACCGGCATTTCAAAATGGAGCAGGATGAGCGAAAGCACTTATACTTTCAGCCTTGATAAAAACTGCTTGCTCGAAATAGACGGGGATGTGTATGTACCTGAAGATCATAAGGGCGAATACACACTGCACAACGCTTCGACAGTAGAAGTAATTACGAATAACGGGTAAATCCGTTTTTTACTTGACCTTAAAGATCAGGCCTTCGAGCGGACGGACTTCGAAATTTTTGAGCTGAATGTAACCGGGTATTTTCCTTCCTGCGCTTGAGATGATCAGCTTGAATTCATTGGCGTCCTGAAAAGTGATGGTGTTCTCTTTTTTCGAAAAGTTCAATACGATCAGAAGATATTCCCCCTCAAAGTTGCGCATATATGAAAGTATCCCGTTCTTTCCTTTCGATACGGGCACCCAGTCGCCTCTGCTTAGTGCGGGGATGCTGTTCCTGATCTTTATGAGTTGAGTGTAGAAATTTAAGAGTGAATATTCATTCGGTTTCTGAAGCATTACATTGCATTTTTCGTACCCCGCATTGACAGGAAGCCAAGGCTCTGTTCGGGAAAAGCCTGAATTTAGTTTGCTGTCCCACTGCATCGGAGTTCTCGCATCGTCCCTTCCTTTGTAAAACGGCCAGTAGATCTTTCCGAGCGGGTCTTTGATCTGATTTTTCGGAATAACACCGTTTTTCATTCCTACCTCTTCGCCGTAATATATAAAAGGCGTTCCTTTTAAAGTAAGCTGGAGCATTGCTCTGATCTTTGCTTTTTCGTGTGCGCTCGGGCAGTTTTTCTGTTTGTCGTAACTTCTTGAAAGATCGTGATTGGAAAGAACGATGCAGGGCCAACCTCCTGCCGGGATTCCGCCGTAAGATTTTTCTATCGCCCTGTAATATTTGGCTGCATTCCATCTTTGAAAAAGGAGTGAAAAATCGAAGGCCATGTTGAGCGTATCTTCGCCGGATGATAGGTAATAACTGACCACATTGGATTCTCCTGGGGGGAGCGCGAATATTTCTCCGACCATCATCCTGTCCCCATAAGAATTTATCAGAGCTCTGAACTCCTGCAGCAGTCTTAAAGAAGTTGAACGGTTCCTCGAATAGAATTTCCGTTTGCCGAAGATGAGTTCCGGTATTGTCGGATTTCTTCTCAGTTTTTTGTCCTTGACTATAAAATTGACAGCATCCAGTCTGAATCCGTCAACTCCTTTTTTTAGCCAGAAAGTAAATATTTTAAAGAATTCATCTTTGACTTCCGGATTTCTCCAGTTAAGATCGGGCTGTTCTTTTAAAAATGAGTGATAATAATACTCATCTGTTCTTTCGTCATATTCCCATGCCGGTTTCCCGAATACTGTCATCCAGTTATTCGGGGGTTTGCCGTTTTTACCTTTTGCCCAGATATACCAGTCTCTTTTCGGACTTTTTATCGACTTTTCTGAATCTTTGAACCATGGATGTTCTTGTGAAGTGTGATTCATTACCATGTCAATTATGACTCTGATCCCCGCATCGTGAGCCTTATCGAGAAGTTCTTCAAAATCATCCATCGTGCCGAACAGAGGATCAATATCGAGATAATCTTTAATATCGTAACCATAATCAGCCATGGGAGATTTGAAAACGGGAGAAAGCCACACAGCTTTTATTCCGAGATCTTTCAGATGGCCAAGCCTGTCAATAACCCCTTTTATATCGCCGAATCCGTCGTCATTCGAGTCCTG
>JAWOER010000027.1:0-2709 GCA_046482655.1 Candidatus Delongbacteria bacterium
GTTCTGAGTAATTCCGGTGGAGCTGTCTCCGAAATCCCAGTACCATGAGAGTGCACCCATGCTCAGATCGGTAAAATCAACCGTAAGGCCGTTATCGGCATAAGAGAAATCAGCATCAGGCTTATGAATGCCGTGAAAAAAATCTACAGATTTTACCATTATTGAATCCCAATACGCGTTACCGGATGTTCCGTTATCCCACATTCCGTTAGAAGTTCCGTAAAATTCGTGATCTTCACCTTCAACGAAGTAAGTCATTTTGTCGGTAAGTGAAAGAGAGTCGAGCTTCATATTGATCCTGTTGCTGCCGTGGGTCTCGGGAAAAGTCGCCACGCCGAAAGGATGTCCTATATCAAAAGGGACCGAAGTATCAGCTGTGCCGTGGACAAGAAATACGGGTTCATCGTTGTCGGAAGTTATTAAAGCAGTATGTCCCACGGCTCCCCAGAGAGAAAAAATACCGTTCGCCTCCCCGCTCTGCTCAAGATTATTCCCGATGTCATAATCTCCAAGATCAGGCGCGGTTATCGCAGGCATTCCGTATGTGCATGTTCCCGCGTAGTACGGTTTCTCTTCAGGCTTGTCCATATAAATATTGTGAAGTCCGATAAAAGCCCCCGCGCTGCTTCCGGCAAAATAAACTTTCGAAGGATCTATTCCGTAAAGAGCAGCATTTGCTCTCAGATAACGAACGGCTGTTCTTCCGTCCTGAAGACCTCTGTAAACAGCTCTCGTATAGTGCAGATCTGCATCGGAATAAAAATAGACACCTTTCCTGTAGTCAATAGTTACGGTAACATACCCTTTTTTAGCGTATTCGTTGCAGAATGCGACCATATCGTCGTGATTCCTGTTTCCTGTGGAAAATCCGCCCGAATGTGCGAAAATTATCACCGGTCTTTTGTCGAGATCGTCATTCAACGGTTGATAAATGTCCATGACCAGATCTTTTACCGTCGTACTCCTCTCATCGCTGTAGGGACTGTTAAGGAATGGAGCAGTTCCGTAAACTACATCGCTTGTTTTGGTCACTTCAGTAAATAATTGTGCAACATACCTGTAATCCTCTGCACTGACTATAAAAGAGAGAGCAAATAAGGTAAGTATGAATTTTTTCATAAAAAACCTCAATAAAACTTATCCGTATTATACGGAAATAAAGCAGAATTGTCAATATTCTAAATCATCCCGGCGTAGTATAGGGGAGACCGTATTACATTTCTGTCTTTCCGACTTTTTGCGGGGAATAAGTCTAATCTTCATATAAAACTACACAACTGATCCAAACGTTTTTTACAAATATTCATTTGAAATTACACTTCAAATAGCTTACTATTCTTTTTAAATAATATTTACAGAAGAGATGACATGAACAAAACCATATCTGATCTGATCAAACTGGGTGAAGGCTACCATGCGGAATTCAAGGAGTCACTCGATAAGACTTTTGCCGAAGAAGTGTGTGCTTTTGCAAACGCCAAAGGCGGGAAAGTATTTCTCGGTGTTACGAACAGCGGAGATATAAAAGGAATCGATACCGGTAATAATTTCAGGTCGCAGGTTCAGGATTACATAAGGCAACTCCAACCGTCTTTATCTGTAGATATTGAAGTCGAAGGAAAGATCATAGTAGTTCATGTCCCGGAAGGCAGCGAAAAACCTTACGGCTGCTCACGCGGATTTTTTATGCGTGTCGGACCCAATACCCAAAAGCTGACGAGAAATGAAATAATCGGTTTCTTTAAAAAAGAAGGCCGGATAAGATTCGAGACGCTGATCAACGACAAAGCCGACTTCGAGCGTGATTTTGATCCCAAAGCATTCGATTTATTCGTTCAGAAAGCAGGGATAAGCCCGACGATAAAGAAAGAATTTCTGCTCAGGAACCTTGACTGTCTTACTGAAAATAACGAGATGACCAATGCGGGAGTTTTATTTTTTGCCAGAGACATTGATTTTCTTTTGAACCACGCCACAGTCGTTTGTGCACTTTACAAGGGTAACGAAAAGCTTCACATTATGGACAAGAAGGATTTTAAAGGCAATTTGATGGACAATATTGAAAATGCGATAATGTTTGTTCAAAGGCACACGAATCTTGAGTATAAAATTGAAAAATTACGAAGGGAAGAGATACCGGAAATCCCTGAAATAGCTTTGAGGGAAGCAATTGTGAATGCAGTCTGCCACCGTGACTATTTTCAGCAGGGCGCGAATGTCATGATCGAAGTATTTGACAACAGAGTTGATATCACAAATCCCGGAGGTTTGCCCGGCGATCTTAAACCAGAAGAATTCGGAACTCGAAGTGTACTGAGAAATCCTATTCTTGCTTCATTGCTTCTCAGGATTGATTATATTGAGAAAATGGGAACAGGGATCAACAGAATTAAGAATGCTGTTAACGCTCTTGGAAAAAGTACGGTCGGTTTTGGATACACCGGTTTTTTTACTACGACTTTCAATAGAATTATCCCTGACATTGCGTCAGGTAAGGATATAGCTGAAACGTCAGGTAAGGATATAGCTGAAACGTCAGGTAAGAAATTAAATAAAACATGTGACAGGATAATAAAATTGATAAAAAACAATCCCGGTATTACAATAAATAGAATGGTTGAAAACCTGAAAATTACAGAAAGGTCTATTTATAGGAATATGCACATACTTCAAAAAGAAGGAGTAGTAAGAAGAATAGGCGGCAGGAAA
>JAWOER010000034.1:0-3965 GCA_046482655.1 Candidatus Delongbacteria bacterium
ATCCCGGTACAGAAAATAATCCAACCAATACATAAACAGGAGGATATCATGGCTGACGAAAAAAGCAAAAAAGTTGAGACTGAAAAGAAAGAAGAAGAGAAAAAAGAGAACGCGAAGATCGAAAAAGAAGAAGAGATCACAGAAGTTATGCCCGAAGAAGAAGTGATAGAAGATAAGGATGTGATCGAACCGGAAGAAGAAGGCATACTGGAAAAATTCATGGATTACGAGGTCCAGACAAAGATCGGCCTGATCTGTACTCTTATTTTTCTGCTCGGACTTATCTTCAGATGGTATTGGCTGAACGCGAACTGGTGGCTCGTACTCATAATCGGCGCAATCGGATTTAAGACTCTCTATACTCAAATGACAGATCTTAAGGAAGAAAAACCGGCCGAAGCCAAACTGGCCAAATATTCTTTTATCACATTCATTACCCTTCTTGTTATCAGGGACCTTTGGATCACTTCGTACTTTTCAGATCTGATCCGTTTTCTGCCAGTTAAATAGAATGCTGCCCATTATACTGATATCCGCACTGGTATTACTTGAAAGCAGAGATGTCCTGAACGGCTTTTTATCGCAGCCGTTCATGGTTTCTCTGCTTTTTGTTTTTTGCTGGGGCTTTGATCCATATTCAGTGTTCACTCTCGCTGTAGCCGTCCACATGATATATATTCGCAATACGCCCTCCGGTGCTTCTATGTACCCTGAGTATCCTTTCGCATTCTTTATTACTCTGGCAGCATTCGGTAAAGCTCCGATGCTTTTTGAGGAGATGGTAACAGCACTTGTAATAATTATCATTACAGCCCGAATAACAGCACTGATCCTAAATAAAAAAAGGCACTTCTTTGAAGCTCATAGAGATCTGCTTTTATTTTACAAAAAACTGCCTAATTTTATTCCTGCACTTATTTTCTCTTTCGTCTTTTTCTCATCCTATTCGTTCATTATTTTCTGGATGATCGACAGTTCCCTAATTTTCTTCCGCAAATTTTTTTCTGAATATTGTTTGGGACAGGTCAACCCCGAATTTTTTCTTTTTATAATACTTATTCCGGTATTTGTCTATGTTTATAACAACCTGAGACACAGTGATGGTTAGATTCAGCTCTGTACAGATATTGAAATTAACTTTCAGGACTTTTTATATAAGGCTTTTTTATAACTATAAAAATTTGTTCGGCGAAGGTTTGTGTTACTGCATTATTCCTTTCTTTAAGACAAAAGAAAAGAACAAATATCGTGATATTCTGTTAAAACATATGGATTTTTTTAATACTAACGAATATATGTCAGGTTTTGCGATCGGAATCGTGATCAATTCAGAACTGCACAGCGAGAATTCGGATGTGGGCAAAGTTAAATCCATTCTCTCCTCAACGCTCGGTGCCATAGGAGACAATCTGGTCTACAAACATATCCTTCCGGTACTCGTACTAACAGCCTCCAATGCGTTTGTATTATCGGGGTTTAAAGATTCAAAGATAATGCCGGTCATTATTGTATGCCTAACTGTATTATTTAATATATTCAATTTTTACATAAGATACTACGGCATAAGATCCGGTATGGAACACGGTCTTAATGCTCTCAAATATTTTAGGAGTACTCAATATAAAAATTTTATCAGATCTATGCGTATTATAAAAAGTGTGCTGGCAGTTCTTTTATTGGCCGGCCTTCTTATCAGGATCATCTGTTAAAAGATTTCATGATCCTGTCGAGATCTCTTTTTACTTCTCTGGCTTTAATGACGGCCCTTTTTTCGTATTCTCTTCTGCCCCGGCAGAGGCCGATCTCAACTTTTACGAGATGCATTTTTTTATATATCCTGAGAGGGATGACCGTAAGTCCGACATTCTGCAATTTGATCTGCAGTTTTCTGAGTTCTTTTCTGTGGAGAAGAAGTTTTCTGGACCTTAGAGGTTCATGGTTCATGATATTCGCTTCTTTGAACTCGGATATATGCATACCTATAATATACAATTCATCTCCGGAAAATTTTGCGTAACTCTCCTTTAATGATACACGCCCCTGCTTAACAGATTTAACCTCGCTCCCCAAAAGCACAATTCCCGCTTCAAATTTATCTAAGATCTCATAATCACGATAAGCTTTTTTGTTTTGCGCCAAATTCGGATTCTTATTTGTCTTTTTTTTAGTCATTGTCTGATAGATGCATAGATTTGATCATTTTTGACTGCCGGTACCTTTTTGTTGAGACGGCTGTATGGAGACCGTTCGCAGTCAATTTATATTATGCTGATTATTCTGATTATTCTACGCCTGTAAAATCCCCTACTGTGATCTCTGTGATGGGATTTTCCTTACTGTTGTCAAATTTTAATGTTATCGGATATTCTGTTCTTTCCATTCTGCCCGATCGTGTAAAAATATACTTATTAATATTTTCCGTATCTTCTATCTCATAAAATATTTCACCTATGAACTCAAAAAGAAAAACATTTTTTTCCTCTTTGGAAAAACCGTCAATATTATTAACACAATGAAATCCCGTAACCTGGCCGTCCTCCATGGAAAAATAAAGAGAAATATTTCCTTTTGTGAACTTGAGAGTTCTTGTAGAATTCTGCGTATAGACAAGATCTTCTGTGTATGAACCGCTAAGATATGAACTCAGATCCAGGTATGTCATTCTCATTACAGATTTATTATCTGTTCTGGCAGATGCTATTGCAAGATTGTAGTCTTTTTGTTTCTGTATTTCAATATTTTTCTGTCTTCTTTCTTCTTCACGCTGCTTGCGTTTTTCTTCTATTTCCCTTCTTCTCAGTATTTCCATTTCTGTAAGTTCATAGGGTTCAGAATAATAATCTTTTGAGTACAAAAATCTGTTTTTGACATAACCTTCCACATAACCCCTCTCCTTGCTAAAAACCCTTACTCTTGTAAGTTCCAGTCCGAGTCGGCCATCCACCAACTCAACAAATTCTTTAGAATAGACATAGGTTACAGGATCTGCGAATTTGGATTCGTCAGAATAAACGGGTACTTTTCTGTTCTTAACCCATCTGAACTTTGCATAATGGTCTTCCAGCTTTTCTGCATAAAATTCTTTTCCGTATTCATCAACATAATAATCTTCGGATATCTTTCCAGTCTCACTAATATCATCTGTATTTGTATCTTCCATAGAGAATTTCGGTTTTGAGACACATCCGAAAATCAACAGGCAAACAAATATAATCAGATTCAATTTTATCAGATTCTTCATTCTGACCTCCCGGATTTAACAGTAAACGGTCTTTTACTTATTCATTTCTGAGTCGCTCGATCTCTTCCAGCCAGGATTTTACTGTTGATCTTGTCGAATAATCCTCTTCAGCTATCTTTAGCGATCTTACCGCCTCATCATACCTTTTCATTTTTACAAGAGCTATCGCTCTTTCGAGATGACCGAGACTGTATTTATCATCTTTGCTGTATTCAATTGATTTATCTGCGTATTCCAGGGCACTGATCGCTCTTCCCTGAACATTGTAAAGCTGTGCAAGCCTGACGCAAAGTTCATAGAAATTTCTGTATCCTCTCGGACCCAGCTCTATGCCTTTCAAAAAAATAGATATCGCCTCGTCAATAAGTTTATTTTTTTCGTCTCTGGACTTAACGGTATTGCTTTTTTCCACTATACTTGCACCCAGAGCATTATAGGTTTTATGTTCTTTCGGATCGAGCTTTAATGACCTTCTGTAGTATTCAATAGCTTTATCGGGATCGTTCTTTTTGGTTATATATACGCCGCCGATAAGGTAATAAGCTTTTTCCGGTTTATAATATTTTGCCATTTCCTTGTAATATTCGATAGCCTTATCCGGATCGCTGTTCCTTAGTTTGTTCCCGATCTTATTATATATTCTGCCCTTATTTCTTTTGTTTTTCATCTTGCTGATATATTTTTCCATATCAGAATAGTTTTCCAGCTCGGCACTGATCTCTGC
>JAWOER010000039.1:0-4262 GCA_046482655.1 Candidatus Delongbacteria bacterium
ATGAATTCAAATTTCTGTACGATGCAAATCCTGTATCTAACATAGGTGTCTATGCCGGAAATATTGACTCAGACCCGCTTTTCTTAGATGAATGGAACGGTGATTATTTTCTAACAGAAAATTCACCATGTATCAATGCGGGGACAGAATCTATTCCCGACAGTATATCGTTTCCAGAGTATGATCTTGCGGGAAATATGAGAATTTACGGAGCAACAATAGATATTGGTGCTTACGAGTGGCAGTCAGTCGGAATTGAAAACTCAACTGTCCCGTTATCAACTAAGCTCTATCAGAATTACCCCAACCCGTTCAATCCTGTTACGACTATAAGCTATGCTTTATCAGAAGCAGCTGAAGTTGAACTGAATATCTATAATATGAACGGACAGATCGTCAGATCTTTAGTGAACGGAAAAGTGGATAGCGGTATCTATAGAGTTCAATTCAACGCCGACAATCTGGCATCGGGCCTTTACGTTTATAAACTGAAAGTTGACGGTAAATTTGTTCAGAGCAGAAAAATGATGTTGCTTAAGTGACATTCAGTACAAAGACGGCAAGTATATATACTTTTCTTCAATACATTTTAATAGTTTTTTGTCAAGAGTCCAAATTTTTGAGTTTGTCTGTACGGCTGATACGATAATAGCCGCATCAATAAGGCCTACACCTTTATCTTTGAGTTTGTTTTTGAATGAATATTCACCTGCCGATACAAAAATGCCGGTGTTCGTTACAGATTTCAGATTCTCCGAATAACCTTTGATGATCCTGACTTCCCTCTCTGATTTCGCACCCTGCAGAAGCTCTCCTGAAATAACTTTAGGCATTAGCATAAGATCATTCTCTATCAGTCTTAGAAAAATTTTATTTTCTTTCAAGTTATTTCTTAAGAAATCGATCCATATTGAAGTATCGGCGATAATCATTTACGGTTAAGTTCTCTAATCTCATCCGCTCCGTATTTGAACTCCAGAGGTCTTTCAGAAACCTGCATATTGAGTTCTTTGAGCTTCTGCATTCTAAGCCATTCAGTTAAAGCGGTTTTTAGAGATTCCGTAATATTTTTAGCCTTGGTTTTCGCCATCACTTCTTTGATTAGATCGTCCTGTATTATTGCAGTCACTTTCATAGTTTCAATATACGATAGTACATCGTATAAGTCAAGTAAAATGCTTAATGAACAAATTCGGATAATAAAAAAGCCGCACAATGATGCGGCTTTTTGCGGGAGATGAGGGACTTGAACCCCCGACAAACTGGTTAACAGCCAGTTGCTCTACCGACTGAGCTAAGCTCCCGTCTGAACAGCCGGTAAATATACAAATTATGAAAATTAATGTCAAGTAAAATCAGATCGCATTAATTATGTGATTTTTACCTAGAAACTCTTTCTTTAAATCCCCCCCAGCCCAGCTTTTCACGCAGAAGATGATAATAGTCACTGTCGGGAAATTTAATGAATTTTGCTGTATAAGGTGCTTTTTGCACGCTGATCTTTGCATAGGAAGGTATATTTATGCTTTCCTGACCGTCTCCCGAGAGAATCATTTCATTAAAATTACTTTCGGCAGTCATAGTAATTATGGAAGAATCAGGAATGACGATAGGTCTCATTGCAAGTGCGTGGGGAGACATAGCAGTAAGGACAAAAGCAGGAACTCCGGGCTGCATTATGGGACCGTGCACGGACATGTTATAGGCTGTTGAACCGGTGGGAGTTGATACTATAACACCGTCAGAAGTGTAGGTCGTAAAGAATTTACCGTCAATATCGACCGATATTTTGAGAACTCTCTGGGAATATCCGCGGTCAAGCACAATATCGTTCAGAGCGCTTATTTTCTCTTCATTATGGAAGGCATTTAGCATTATCCTTTCTTCAATATAGTACTCTCCCCTTTCGATCATTTTGATCCGTTCTACGATTTCGTTCTCTTTTACATCCGCCAAAAATCCGAGCTTGCCGTAATTCACACCGATAAAAGGTTTTCCCCTTTCAGCGGACTGATGAGCAGTCTTCAGCATTGAGCCGTCCCCGCCGAGAACAATTATCACATCGGATTCATTTATCAGTTCTCCTGTTTCTTTTATGCTGAAAAGAGAGCGCTTATTATAGTCACTTGCTTTGTTGATCAGAAAATTCAATCCTGTTGACTTAAGTTCAAGAAAGAATGAACACAATTTGTCTGTATCGCTTCCGTCTTTAAGATTGTCAATAATACCGTACTTCATCTTAATACTCCATAATTGAATTAAATTTAATAAAAATTCCGGTAAAATGAAAGTACAGATATTTTATTTGGTTTTGAACTCTAAATTTCTTATATTATTGAGTTGTCTAATTAAACTGGCGCATTACATGAGATCCATAAAGATCATAATCTGTATTTTTATTCTGAATTTATTATCTCAAACTGCCTGGTCTTACGGTTATTCTTTCCCGGACGAGATTAACTTTGCGGGTCAACGCGTACCATTAGAAAAATACAGCGTCGCCGAAAGACTTCAAAAAAAGTTTAATACTCTGATAAATGATCGCAGAGGATTTATAGAGAATCTTTTGCTGCAAAAAGAAAAATTCATTCCTTATGCCGCAGAAATTCTAAAAAATTATGATCTGCACCCCGATTTTGCATATATTATTCCAATAGCATCCGGCTTCAACAATAGGGCGTATTCAAAAAGCGGTGCTTCCGGCCCCTGGCAATTAATGCCTGCAACCGCAAAAATGTATGGTCTCAGAGTAGATAATTTTACTGACGAACGCAATCTTCTTTTTAGTTCAACCGAAGCAGCCGCTGAGCACCTGCGCATGCTCTCTGATATTTTTAACGGCGATCCCTTTCTAATTCTGGCGGCCTATAATACTGGAGATAAAAACCTTAGAAAAACCCTGGAGTCTCAGAATTCAGATAATTTCTGGGATATCAGAACAAATATCGAAACAGAATCTTATGTAGAAAAAGTAATAGTGTACAAAATGATCTTTGAAAATTACAAAAATCTCGGATTTAAAGAATATGCAGATGAGATTGTCTGTGAATATGAGACCTGTGTTATCAGCCTGGGTCCCAAAAACCTGTATTTTACTGACATATGCAGTATCGCAGGCATTAGTTATAGAGAATTTTACGAGCTCAATCCGCATATCCGTTCCGGCTCATACAAAGATCCCGGATTTATAAGTAAATATACCTCACAAAACATTATTTTACCCGCCAACACAGCAGATATCCTGCTTTCCGAATTGAGAGAACAAGATCTTATAGTCAGTAAACACGGCACAATCTATCAGGACGTCAAAGAAGAGCTACCCGATCTTATTAATGTTCACAAGGTAAAATATAATGAGAATATCGAAAGCATCGCATTCAAATACGGTGCTGACTGGAGAGAGCTGGCTGTGTTGAACGATCTGAAAATTATAAGTCTTTCTTCCGGGATCGAGACTGCAAGACTGGTTAAAGGACAATTAATCAGGATCATCAAATAAATGGTGTTAAAAAATCACATATTTACCAGACTTTTAAATTCGGCCGTGTCAGCAAGGGAAAATGCCTGTGCAAAATATTCGGGTTTTAATGTGGGTGCTTCTGTCATTTCAAAAAGCGGAAAAATATATTCCGGATGCAATATCGAATCTTCTTCGTACGGACTTTCGATGTGTGCAGAAAGAAATGCTTTGTATAAAGCGTTGTGCGAGGGGGAAAAAGAATTTGATTTTCTGCTTGTTACAGCAGAGAGCGATGTTCCGGTAAGCCCCTGCGGCGCGTGCAGACAGGTCATATTTGACCATGCTCCGGACATTACAGTCATAATGACTAACCTGAAAGGCGAGTCGAAGGTCGAAAATATACGATCACTTTTAAAATACCCTTTCAGTTTTAAAAAATAATTTAGGAGAAGCTTATGTTCGAGGATCTTAAATGGCTGGTCGATCTACAAAAGATCGATAATCTGATATATCAGCTTACCAGCGAAGAGAGGAACAAAGACGCATTTATAAAACGCAAAAGACAGGAAATCGAAGAACTTTCTCTGAACAAGGTAAAACTGATAAGAAGACAGAGAGAGCACCAGGAAGATCTCGAAACTTATCAGGAAGATATACTGGACCATAACAGAATACTCAGCCAAAAACAGATGGATCTTGAAAATGATAAAAAAACTGCAACAAACTAGCAGAATAGAGTTTCATAGCGAGAAACCGGATAATGTAAAAATAGAAATTTTTGATTTGAGTGGTAAACTTATAG
>JAWOER010000094.1:0-9163 GCA_046482655.1 Candidatus Delongbacteria bacterium
AAGAAGATCAAAGAATTTGTTAAATCTTGACTTACACAGATAAATGTGTTATATTTTACACAAAGAATAGAAGGAGGTTATTATGCCTACGAATCTTGCACTTGATGATAATCTGATAAAAGAAGCTCAGAAAATTTCTGGACTGCCGACAAAAAAAGAGACTGTAAATACTGCCCTTCGCGAGTTTATAATTCACCATAAACAGGTAGATATTATCGAAATGTTCGGTTCTGTTGAGTACGAAAAAGATTATGATTATAAAAAGATGAGAAACAGAAAATGAAAGTTCTTGTGGATACTTCGGTCTGGTCGCTTGCTTTAATAAAGAAAACTCTTACGAACAGGGAAAAAGTCGTTGTGGAAGAACTGATTGAATTGATCCGCGAGTTCAGAGTGGTCATGACAGGTCCGGTCAGGCAGGAATTATTATCCGGGATTTCTGAGAAAGATAAATTCGAAAAATTGAAAGAGAAGCTTAGCAGTTTTATTGATATTGATCTAAATACAGAGGACTACGAGAAAGCTTCTGAGCTATATAATCTTTGCCGCAAAAAGGGAATTCAGGGCTCTCACATTGATTTTCTGATATGTGCAGCAGCAATAAACAGAAATATTTGTGTTTTTACGACTGACAAAGATTTTATTCAGTTCTGCAAAGTAATTCCGATCAAAATTTATAAAGTCAGGTAAGATTTAGATATTCACTAAAGAAGTTAAAATAATTATACACCGTATATTCTGATCTTTGCTGAGTCTTGCCGCTGTAAACGATGTTGCCGATCTTTTCCGTTTTGGTCAAAGCTGAAAAATATTTGAGATTTTTAACAAAATCAGAATTAAAAGTCATTGCAGATTTTATCTCATAGGGCAGAATTTCTATACCTTTATTTATCAGCAGATCAACTTCGGTTTTAGTTTTATCTCTGAAAAAGTAGAAATCATCCTTAAAATTGTTATGAGCATTCATTTTTAATACTTCGGAGATTACGAAATTCTCAAATAGCGAGCCCCTTATCGGTATAGCACCTATGTGTTCAGCTCTTTTTACCCCGTTCAGATACGCACACAAGCCTACATCGTAAAAATATATTTTCGGGGTTTTAATCAGCCTCTTTTTAACATTGCTGTGATAAGGCTGCAGCAGAAAAATAATATAACTCTGCTCAAGTATTGAAACCCAGTTTTTAATGGTAGGTATTGTTACTCCGCAGTCGTCAGCGATATTGGAGTAATTCAGAAGCTGTCCGGTTCTCGCGGCGATAAGTTTTAAGAACATTCTGAAAATATTAAGGTCTTTTACATCATAGAGCTGTCTGACATCTCTTTCAACATAAGTTTCAATATAGGCAGACATAACATCAACTGCATCAAGACTGTCGCTGTGAATCCTCGGATAAAATCCTTTGTACATTACATTATTCAACCACTCCACTGAGTTTTCCGCCGAATCATAGATTTCAAGGTAGGAAAAAGGTAAGAGCCTTAACAATGCTGTCCTACCTGCAAGTGACTGTGAAATGTTTCTTGACAACTCAAATTGAGAGCTGCCGGTGAGAATAAATTCGCCATTATTCTGATTTTTATCAACTATACCCTGTATATATGAAAGCAAATCCGGCGCTTTTTGCACCTCGTCAATTATAACTCCGCCGGAATACTCAGATAAAAATCCGCGCGGATCGGTTAGAGCATAATTACGGTTGTCAATGTCTTCAAGGGAGATATATTTTTTGTCGGGAAATACATGACGGCAGAGTGTCGTTTTTCCCGATTGTCTGGGGCCTGTTATTGTTACTACGGGAAACTGATTTGATAATCTGATCAACTCGCTTTCGGCATTTCTTTTTATGTACATTTCATATCTCCTGATATAGTTATTCATCGGCAATATAATTAGGCAAATCTAAAATGTCAACTTATATTTGTCTTGCAGTAAAAATAATGTGTTGACAAAATGCACACTATGTGTTATATTTAGGTTATGTGTGTGTTTGACTGGAATGATGAAAAAAATCAAATTTTAAAAAATGAAAGAGGTGTTATTTTTGAAGATATTGTCTTTCATATTACCCATGGCGGGCTGCTGGATGTAATTGAGCATCCCAATAAAGAACAGTATTCGGGACAGAAGATATTTATCGTGAATGTAGAAGAATATGTTTACATTGTTCCGTTTGTTGAAAACGATGAAACGGTATTTATGAAAACCATAATTCCAAGCCGAAAAATGACAAAACTATATTTAAAAGGCGGTAAAAAATGAAGATAACAAAAGATGAAATGGAATTACTTAATTCAGTTGAAAAAGGTGAATGGAAGCAGGTAACTGATTTAAAGAAAAATATTGAAAAGTATAGAAATATCGCTGCTGCAACGCTTAGAAAGGATAAAAGAGTCAATATCCGCATAACTGAAAGGGATCTCATAAGACTGCAAAAAAAAGCTATTAAAGAAGGTCTCCCTTATCAAACACTTATATCAAGCGTTCTGCATAAATATATTAACGGTTATCTGACCGAAAAACAGGTTAACGGACAATCAGAATGATACAGGGAACCATAATAGCAGCACTGGCATCCGCACCGGGAAAAGCGGGAATATCGGTAATAAGACTTTCGGGAAAGGGAAGCGCCGGTCTTGTCAAAAAGTTTTTGATTTCTAAAAAGGTCGGGGAAGGAACAGAGTACAACAGGCTGTACTTTTCTCTGTTCGTGAACGAGGGCGAATTCATTGACGAAGTCACGGTCGTATTTTATAAAGACGGACATTCCTACACCGGCGAGGAATCTGCCGAGATCTTCTGCCACGGCTCACCGATCGTCGTAAAAAGGATACTTGAGGCTCTCTACGAAGTAAAAGGCGTCAGAGAGGCCGAGCCGGGTGAGTTCACGCAGAGGCGGTTCATGAACGGCAAAATGGATCTCGTACAGGCGGAAGCCGTGATCGATCTTATCAATGCGGAAAGTGAAGCCGGTTATACAGCCTCAAAAGAGCAGCTTGAGGGCGGACTGTCGCAGGAGCTGAAGAAAATAAATGACATGCTCGTTGAGCTTATAACTATTCTTGAGCTGGAACTTGATTTTGCAGACGAAGACCTTGAGTTTACTCCCAAAGAGGAAATATCGGGAAAGGTTGACAATGCGCTTGAAGTGATCGCGAAATTCATTCAGGGATATGAAACCGGCAGAATATTCAAAGACGGCATCAAGGTAGCTCTGGTCGGCGAGGTCAATGTCGGCAAATCTTCGCTGATGAACAGGCTGCTGCAGTCCGACCGGGTGATCGTAACCGAGATCGCGGGAACAACTCGGGATACTATCGAGGAGAAGATCGAGGTTCACGGCTACCTTTTACGAATATTCGACACTGCGGGCATCAGGGAAACTTCTGATATGATAGAATCTGAAGGTATCAGCAGGTCAAGAAAGATCCTTGAAGAGGCGGACATCGTGCTTCAGATAATTGATTCGACTAACGCGGATAAAGTGACTGGAATACAAGTCAGGAATCTAATAAAGGTTTACAATAAATGCGATCTGAAAGACCTAAGCGTAGAGGAAGACTCTGTTAAGATCAGCTGCAAGACCGGGCAGGGTATTGATGAGCTCAAGAATCTGATAGTTAAATCAGTGATCGATGAAGATCTGACATATCAGCCTTATTATATTTCGAATTTGCGGCATCTGAACATCTTAAAAGAAACAGCTGATCAGCTCGAACAGGCTAAAGTCTCGATAAAAGAATCCCAGACTAATGAAGTCGTGATACTCGATATCAGGCAGGCACTCGATACACTTGGTGAACTTACAGGGGAGACTGCAAGTATAGATATAATCAATAACATTTTCGGCAAATTCTGCATAGGGAAGTGATTATGAACAGACAAATAAAGGCATACAAAAACAGGCCGACAAGAGCGGTGATCAACCTCTCTAACCTGCGCAATAACTACGAAATAATGAAATCTTTCACAGGAAGCGATGTCAAGGTCATGGGAATTATCAAGGCTAATGCTTACGGGCACGGAATGCTCGAAGTCGCGAATGAGCTGATAGATCTCGGGGTAGATTATTTCGGCGTAGCTTTTCTTGAGGAAGGAATATTTTTGCGTGAGAACGGAATAACCACACCGATCCTTGTAATGGGGGGGATTAATGTTGAGCAGATCCCCGAATTCATAAAGTATGACATTGATATTACTACCTCATCTTCAGATAAAACCCGTGCAATAAACCGGACTGCAAAAGATCTCGGTAAAAAAGCAAAAGTTCACATAAAGATCGATACAGGCATGGAAAGGCTTGGGGTACACTGGTATAACGCTGAACAGTTTATCGAAGAGACATATAATTCAGAAAAAATCATAGTTGAGGGTATTTTCTCACATTTTGCAGGTTCAGATAATGACACAGAATTCACCGACCTGCAGATCAACAGGTTCGACAAGATCTTGGATCTGATGGAAAAAAAATTTCTGCCTGTAAAAAATATCCACTGTGCGAATTCGGCAGGGCTGATAAATTTTAAAAATTCACATTATAATATGGTCAGACCGGGAATAATGCTGTACGGCTACTCAGGTCTGCCCGAAAATTTTGAAGGGGAGCTGAAACCTGTTATGACGCTTTTGACAAAAGTATCGTACTTCAAAGTAATTCCTCCCGAAACGGGAGTGAGCTATAATCACACATATATCAGCGACAGACAGACAAGAATAGTGACACTTCCCATCGGGTACGGGGACGGCTACAACAGGCTGCTCTCCAACAAAGGTGAAGTTATCATAAGGTGTCAAAAGTATCCTGTAGTCGGAAATGTCTGCATGGATCAGATGATGGTCGATCTCGGGCCTGAAGGTATCGCCTTCAACGGGGACGATGTGCTCGTGTTCGGCAGGCATGACGCCGATGAGCTCAGGCTCGAGGAGCTGTGCGTAAAGATAGGCACGATCCCGTACGAGGTGCTCACGATGATCTCCAGCAGGGTGCCCAGGATTTATGTCAGGTAAAAAATAGAAATAAATTGAGGTTAAAATGAAAAAATTCACAGTAACAATAATAATGATCTGGAGCATAATGATGAACGCACAGGACAACACATTCAAGATCTATGATTCTCAATTAGAGGCAGTAGAATTTAATACAGTCCTAGAAAAAGCCAAAAAGAGCGATATGGTATTTTTTGGAGAAACTCATAACAGCACTGTTGCCCATAAAATCCAACTCCAGCTTGCTATCGACCTGACTGAATTCGCAGGTGAAAGGCTTGTGATCGGTGCGGAAATGTTCGAAAGGGATAACCAGCTTATAATCGATGAATACATGGCGGATTTTTTTGACGACGCTAAATTTGAGGCTGACGCAAGACTGTGGCCAAATTACAGAACTGATTACAGACCGTTGCTTAAATGGGCAAAAGAGAATAAGATACGGTTTATAGCAACAAATGCTCCCAGAAGATATGCTTCTATGGTAAGCAGAGATGGTTTTAACGCACTGGAAAAACTTTCAGATGAAGCAAAAACTTATATAGCAGACCTGCCCATAAAATTTGACCCCCAACTCACATGCTACAAAACAATGATGATAGGTCTGAAAGAAAAAATTCACGGCAATATCAATCCAGAAAACCTGGCAAAGGCTCAGGCGTTAAAAGATGCGACCATGGCAATGTCTATTCTGCAAAACTATAAAAAAGGTGATCTTTTTTATCATATAAACGGAAATTATCACACCTACAACAAAGAAGGTATAGTCTGGCACATAAGGCAGTCCGAACAGGACACGGAAATTTTTACAATATCGGTAATTGAAGCTGATAATATTAGAAAATTGCCCGACGGTTACAAAAATAAAGCTGATGTGATCATAGCGATACCGAAAAGATCTCCAAGGAGCTATTAGATAATGAATGGCATAATAAAAGATCCGGCATCAGAAAAGTGTCTTCAGTTCGATATAATACGGCAAAAACTGAGATATTTTGCGTTTTCTGCCAAATGCAAAAGGTATATTGACGAGCTGGAACTGACTAATGATATCCCGGTCATTCTGTCTTCACTCGATCTGGTTACAGAAATGAAAAAGCTGTTATCAGAAAGCGATCTGCCCATCCGCGGGATAAAAGATATCGACTCTGCGCTTGAGCATCTTACTGCGCCGGGACAGCTCTCAGATACAGCCGATATCTACAATATAGGATCGACGATGAGCGTGACCGGTGCGGTATTCTCGTTCATATTCGAAAAAAGAGAAACCTACCCTTATATCTATGAGATATGCGAAGATCTGGAAGTTTTTGAAGATATTGAAAAGGATATTTTAAGGTCGGTTGACGAGGAGGGTCAGGTATTAGACAGTGCTTCCCGTGAACTCAAAAGTATAAGAAATTCCATAGAAACCACACGCAACAGGATAAGAAAAAAGACAGCGGAAATATTTGATGCCTATTCACATGCGGGATACACCAGGGAAAGCGAGGTGACAATAAGGGACAATAAATTTGTTATCCCGGTGAGGGCAGATAAACGCAACAAAGTTAAAGGTGTCGTTTTGGACGAGAGCGCGACAGGGAACACCCTTTTCGTAGAGCCTTTTGAGGCAATAGAGATAAATGCTGAACTGGAGAAGCTGATCAGAGGGGAAAGAAAGGAGATAGAGAGAATAGTCAGGTCTCTTACCACAGATATCTTTAATATTAAGAATGAGCTGCTGAACGATATTGAGATACTTGCTGAGATCGAAATGATATTTGCAAAAGCAAAATTCAGCATAAAATACTACTGCAGCCATCCTAAGATCAACGATAAGAATATTGTAAATATATATTATGGAAGGCACCCCCTGCTGCTTGATACTCACGGAGAAAATGGTGTGGTGCCGTTGGATATGGAGATTGGTGAAAAGTACAATACTCTTCTGATCACCGGTCCGAACGCGGGAGGAAAGACCGTAGCTTTAAAAACTGTCGGACTTATATGTCTGATGGTCAAGGCCGGCATGCACATTCCGGCACAGAGTAACTCCAATATTGCTGTTTTTTCGGACATCTACACCGATATCGGAGACGGTCAGTCTATCGAGAACGATCTTTCCACCTTCAGCTCTCATATTGCCAAAATATCAAAGATATTGAGGTCTACGAATAAAGATACGCTGATACTCCTTGATGAAATAGGTGCCTCGACAGATCCTGCGGAGGGAGCGAGCCTTTCTATGGCTATACTTTCAGAACTGACGAAAAGAAAAGTCATAACTCTCGCTACGACCCATCAGGGGATTCTGAAATCTTTCGCATACAAAACGAAAGGTGTAGAGAACGGCTCGATGGAATTTGACAAGAAAAATATTTCACCCACCTACAGGTTCAGGGCAGGTATTCCCGGCTCAAGCTATGCCTTCGAAATTTCCAAAAGGCACGGTCTTGCCAAATATATAATCGAAAACGCAAGAAAGTATCTTTCTAATGAAAAAGAGGATCTGGAGGGTCTGATATCGGAACTTGACGAAAAAATAACGAACTACAACAACCTTTTACGGAACTCAAAGAATGTTAACCGGCAGCTCAGGGATCTAAAAGAAATGTATAATAAAAAATTCGAAGATATTTCTAAGAACGAAAAAAAGATCTTGAGAGAAGCTGCCAAAAAAGCCCAAACGATCATGGATGATTCGAACAAGGCGATCGAGAACGCTGTTGCAGAAATAAGGTCATCAGATGCAGATAGATCAGTGATCAGGACGGTAAAGGAAAATATCGAGACCAGAAAAAAGAAGATCAGTGCCGCCGCAAAAGAGCCTGAAAAGAAAAAAAGGGTATTCAAAGGCGATCTTAAACCGGGCATGGAGGTAAAAGTGGCGGGGTTCTCTTCTCCGGGGGTAATTGAATCTTTTTCTGAAAGAAGCATAGAAGTTACGATCGGAAATATCAGGATGCGTGTAAAGAGGTCTGATATTACTGATGTTGTTCAAAAAAAAGATGCCGTTAATATCAACATAAACTATTCTCTTTCTCATGAGACTGCAGTGCCTGTCAGGCTCGATCTGCGCGGAATGAGGGGTGAAGAGGCTGTGCAGATGGTCGAAAAGCATATTGAGAACATGATGCTGAGTAATATCACATATTCCGAAATAGTGCATGGTAAAGGCGACGGTATTCTTTCTAAACTTATAAATCAATATCTTGATAATTGTAAGTATATTAAACGCAAAAAATTCGGCAAATTCGGCGAAGGCGACTACGGGGTCACGGTCATCGAGCTCAAATAAAGCCTTCTGAATTTTTCAAAACGAAACTCAGACAGCTTTATATGATAATTTTCATTGAAATACTTAAATTTATGTGGTATATTTCACATTGTCCAACGGGGGTGTTTCTGGATTCGACGGGACTGATCGTTGGATTGGATTGCATGCAGATAAACGCGGGTGTATCTATAAAAGTCTCGCGAAAAACAATAAATGCTGATAATAATTACGCATTAGCTGCCTAAGATAGCGCAGCTCGTCCTCCGCCGGATTTCCGGTTCTTTCGACGGAAGGGCGCCGTTTCAAACCGGTTTGCTCTGATCTTTTCCTGAGGAATCTGAGTGCGATTTGTCAGGACCGCCGGTACAACACCTCGTTCGGCAGGGGTGTACCGGTTAAATTAAAAGCCGGACTAAGCATGTAGATATCCTTTCGAACGCTTTTTCGGACAGGGGTTCGACTCCCCTCATCTCCATTAAAAAAGCCGCCTTTTTTCAGGCGGCTTTTTTTTAGTCGAAAGAACATTTATCAAAAGAAGAAATTTGTTCCGGACCGTTTGGCGTTCGATCTTCTCATTTCAAATTTCATTTCGAGCGAAATAAGTTCTTTTGCTTCCTTTGCTGTAAGCTCTCTGTCCTCTACTCTTTTGATAATATTCTCTATACTTTTGTTCAACATGGTTAACTCCTTTTTTTGTTTTCAGGAGTAATATCGCTAAAGACAGCCGAATATCAAAACAGGTTGTGACGAAAGAATAAATTTGCGGTGTAAAATTAAGAATACGGGGAGTAAAAGAATCTATTTATAATTTTTGCCGGTTATATAATAAAAATATTTTGAGGATGTGCTTATATCCGTGTCTTCAAACTCTGTGTTCTCAGAGCTGTATATCTTCACAAAATCAGAGTATGGTTTTT
>JAWOER010000167.1:0-5277 GCA_046482655.1 Candidatus Delongbacteria bacterium
CGAATTTTTTTATTGTGGCGTGATCAGAATCCAGAACATAAATATAATCGTTATCATCCACCAGCAGATCGGCGATGTTTCCAAAACCGGACATCGAATCCGGTACATTTTCGGGACCTGTAAGCTCAAAGAGGAATCGAATTTCAGGAGCATAATCTCCTGTCGGCACCCCTGTATTTTTATAGTATTCAACTCCGTCAATTACTTCACAGATGCAGTTTTTGTCTTTTAGGCTGCAGCTGAATAATATTATCGCTAATGAGAGAAAAATTATATTTTTTACAGATATTTTCATAACAGGTACCCTTTTTAAATTAATGGTTAAATATACGGTTTGTTTAGTGATTTTTCAAGCATTTTAACCTATAATTCCATCCTTATCTCCAGCCTTAGTTCGTGAAAACTTCTTTTATCCGTTGATAATTTTCTTCCCCGGTAAACCAGATCACCGCTCATACTGCTGCTGAAACTGAGATCGAAAAAAACATCCCATTTATAGCTCCAGCCCTCCCCCGCACCTTCCTGCATGGAGTAAGGCAGTGCTTTATCTGAATATATCCTGATAACATCTCCTCTTACCCTGAGTATGCCGTTCTTTAGCAGCTCAGCCGAAAATGAAGGAGTTATTTTGTAGCTGTCTGAATTAATATCCTTTTCTTTCTCATTTTCACTCCCGTATTCAAAAACAAAACCATAGTCATATCCTCTTTTAAATTTATGCCTGAAACTGTATAAAATACTGCTCTTTTTGATAAGTTCGGTCCGATTTTGGCCGGGATCGGTGTAGTTTTCTTTCGACGATATTTTTCCTGCGAGCCTGCCGGTGATATTTCCCGAAATGTTCTTATACGAAAGAAAGTGGCGCTGAAAAAGGTTGTTCTCCGAATAATTCCTGAACTCTCTCGATATATTTTTACTGTATTTATAGTTATATTCAAAACTGTTCTTCTCTCTTCTTAAAAAATGCAATTCAGTGTTCGATTTGATAAGCCCGTTGACGGTCGAATCATTTTGAAATCTTTTGACATTCAAAAGAATTATGTCTTCTGCAAAAGGAGTGGTCGATCTTTCTCTTATCCTTATATCCTGACCTATGTCGAATCTTGATAACCAGTAACCGATATTGTCATTAATTTCTTTTTCATTAAGATCGAAAAAAGAAATGACATTTAGATCCACAGCCGTAAGTTCTTTTGAAATGTCAGAATAAGTTGTGCTGAATTCATAATCCCCGAACTCATCGGGAAAATATTCGCCGTCACGGAATACATAACTGCCTGTTCCCTCTTCCACGCGGTAATAGGACCTTACCTTAGGAATAAATGTATTCTTTTCCGTCTGATATTCGACGAATATTCTGTGATCATTGTTTTTGTTATAATTGGCTCTGATATTGACCATATCGTGACCTGTATCTGTCGAATCCGCTTTGTCGAATCTGTTCAAAACTTTTGTCCAGACAATATCAGAATTAAACACGGTGCCCACAAAGCTGCTGATATTAAAAATATTTGTAAATTTTTGCCTTCTCTCAGCAGACTCAAATTCCGTGCGGTTACTTAAATTCGCGGCCGGCGACTTTGAATAATTTAGCAGATTACCGTATGTTTTATTTTCATATTCCTCTGTGTCCTGTTCTTTAGAATCAAAAATCACCGATCTGAAATAAGGTCTTAATTCAAATTCATCTCTTCTGTATCCTGATGAAAAATAATAAGTGCTCTTTTTTTCGTCGCCGGAACTTCCGTCCGAGACAAATTTGGATATTTCAGTCTTAAAGAAAAACCTCCCAAGAGCCATTTCAGAATCCAGAACATTTCCTTCTTCAGCGATCTTATCTCCATATTCAGAATAAGAATATGATATTCTGCTTCGCAAAAAACCTTCATATTCATGCCTGAGCTGTCCGCTGTAACTCAAAAAACCCGTATCTTCCGCTATCAGTCCATGATCGATCTCTTCCTCTTTTTTGGGTTCGGTTGTTCTTGAAGGCAGCTTCAGCCTGCTGTTATAGTTTTTTCTTTTGAGTTCTAAAGAAAAAATACCGGCATGTGTCCTGTCAGACATAAGTTCAATTTTATGCACATCGCCGAAACCCTCCATATCATGCGGCCGGTCATAGTACAGGTTTTTTCTTTCCCCGGAAAAGACAGTTTCGGAACTGTAATTAAAATTCTCGTTGTTATATGAAATACGACTGTGAATTCTGGAATAGGATCCGGGAGTTTTAACAACTATTTCCGGACTATAGTCTCCGCCGTTCACACCGTCATAAACAAAAAAAACAGTCCCCAGGCTGTCATAATCAATATAGTAATCACCCCCGTCTTTACAAAATGAGAACCGGACATCGTAATCTCCTTCTCCCTGACCCGCATAAACAAATGTTGAATCGGAGAGCATATCATAATCGCCTTCCCCTTCTTTAAATGTGGCTCCCGAAATACTAACTTCTTCCACCTCCCCTGCTTCGGACATCTGATCTTTTATTTCTCCGGTCAATTCAAACAAGACAGGCTCGGCCTCTTCATCCGCCTCTCTGAAATATTGAATATCAAGGTCCAGCTTTCCACCGAACATCCTGTTCTTTAAAGCGGTTCCGTAAGCGATCCTTTTATAACTCTCTTTTGCTGCACGAATATCAACGATGATCCTGTCCCCTTCACTTACAGGTATATTCTGTTTAAAATACAGTTCAGAGTTTATATGATCGAAAAAATATTCAGAGCCTCTTTTTAGTTTTTTGCCGTTCAGGTAAACAGTTTCCGAACCTGAGATAACATTCATTCTTGTGTTGTTTTCAGAAATCACATACGGTCCCGAAACGCCTTCGATCCCCATCAGTTCCACGCTGCGGTACTCGGAATTTTCGGTAGAAACAAATGCTTCGGGAGCTATTTTGGCGTTTCTTCCGCCAATATACACACCTGCGAATTCCTTATTTATATTCCCGAACTCACCGGACATGTAGTCGTAGGAATAGTCACCGAACCGGGTCATAAAAACAGGATGTTTGAACTCGATATGTATCTTTTCAAGATCCGATATCTCTTTAGTGGATCCGGACTGTGAAAGTGCCATTCTGTCGTCTGAAATATATGCCGAGACCTCTATATCTTCATATATCATTCCGTTCAGTTCCAGATTAAGTCCCGAAACTATTCCGGCCCCGGAATTCGCATTGATTTCCACCCCCCGGTAAATTACGCCCTTTCTGTTCAGTTTTGATCTTTCTTTCGGCAGCATCCGGACTGTGTCACTTTTCAAGCTGTCGGTATCTATGCTGTCAAGCAAAGTGTATCTATAAAATTCTTTTCCCGTTATCTGAGACACACTATCAATACCGTAAACGCCGAAAAAAGAACCTGAAAGGTATAATATCAATATACATATTCCGGCGGTATGCAGGTCCTTTTTACAGATCATAGAACATGTCCCGTCATTTTTGACTGTGAAATATAACAAATAATATGACGGTTTGTTCAAATAAAATAACTTGCAAAATCAATATTTTTATACTATAATTCATTCCTGTAAACTTATTATGAATAACTGTTAAGAAATTTGTGGGGTAAAAAAATGATAAAAAGATGTTTAATGCTGCTGATACTGATCACTGCAGTAGCCTTTTCAAAAGTCAATGTGGGATTTTATTCCCTTAAACAGAAAAGCGGTGACACTCAGAACGCCTGGATAGGGTATGCTCTTGTTGACATACTTTCAAAAAAATTGTCAGTCGTAAATCAGCTGAATATTGTAAAGGACGATCAGATATATGACTTTCTGGTCTCAGAAAATTTAAGTACGAATTTGAACTCTGGTAATATAAAATCTTTTACGGGAGAAATTAAAGAACATTTCGATCTGGATTTTGTGGTGACGGGAAATTATAGTGTCAATTCGGACGGAAGCATGCCTGCTGAAATAACCGTCTATGACCTGAACGAAGAGATATCGAGATCGCCGGTTGTAATCCAGGGATTTTCAAATGATCTTCATACCATGGTCTCCTACATAACCCAACCAGTTTGCAATAATATGGAACTTGACCTTTCTCCTGTGGAACTTTCCAAGATAAAACAAATAGATCTTACCGTAAAAAAGAACGGAATGGATGATATTTACAAGGGCAAGATCAATATGAGGAACAAAGAATACAAAGATGCTGCAGATTTTTTTGAGGAAGCTTTGAGAGATGATCCTACAAATACATATGCAAAGGAAATGTATGATGAGGCACTCGGTCATTTTTACGGCAGCGGCATATTTGCCTACGAACTTTTGGAAACGGACTATTCGGGAAGTTCCCCTTTTAGAAAGCAGTATATGATCACAAGAAAAATATCAAGAGACTACGATGTAGAGATCACTTCAACAGAACTTTCTCCGAAAAATGTAGGTTCTCATTTTGATGTGAGCCTTGGAGTAGAACTGACGCTGCCTGAAGGAACATTTTCCATGGTATCTGACCTGATCAAAAAATTCGCCAGCGGCGGGCAAAGTGTTGCAGAGTCGGGCTATTACAACCCGAATGCCACAAAAGTGCTGAACGAAAGAGAGATATTCGAAAAGAATGTAGAAAATTTTCAAATAATGGTCAGATTTATGGATGGTAACGGCAATGTTCTTCACAGATCCTCGCAATCTTTCAAATCATCTTTCGATATGTCATATTCGGGAGCTGTAAAGGACAATGTTTTTCATAAAAGGTCAATAAATACTGTAATAATGATACCCTCCGTAACCAGAAAGATAATAAGGAACACAAAAGATCTAAAGATCACAGTAGAATAGAAGCGGTTTGATTTTGCGGAGATAGAGCATAATGAAAGAATATACCATTAATGGCAAAAATCTTGATCTTGCCGTATTTTCAGATATTATTTACAACAAAGTAAATGTCCGGATATGTAAGGCCTCAAAAGAAAGGATAATAAGATGCCGCGAAATAGTCGGATCCATAATTGAAAAAAATGATGTCAGGTATGGAATAAATACCGGTTTCGGCAAGTTCAGTAATGTAATGATAGACAAAAAAGATACTGTAGAGTTGCAAAAAAACATTGTCCTTTCCCACGCGACAGGAACGGGTAGGCCTCTGGACAGGTCTATTGTTAAAGGAATGATGCTTTTAAAGCTCAACAGCTTTCTGCAGGGATTTTCGGGTGTAAGATGCATTGTTGCCGAAACACTTAACAAAATGATAAATTCAGATATTATACCTTTTGTACCCGAAAAGGGCTCTGTCGGGGCATCCGGCGACCTGGCACCGCTGGC
>JAWOER010000178.1:0-3083 GCA_046482655.1 Candidatus Delongbacteria bacterium
GCTCATGATAGAAAAACAGGTCGTTGAAGCAGTGCAGGAGCCTGTATATATTGAATTTATTGTAGATAAATATATGGTCTATGTGGGTGACTGCCAAAATAGAGAAGAAGCCAATATTTTAAAGAACAAAATTACAGAATTGGGCTTCGACAGGGTCTATTCTGTTCCAAAAAAGGTCTATAAAAAAACACCGCCTCTCGAGATCGTCAGTTCCGAAGCTGAAGATCAGGAAAACGAAGATGCGAAAGAAATAAAGATCAATGAAAAGTTCGACCAGGTTATAGGGTACCGTGTTCAGATATTTGCAGCCAGAGAAAAAAGTAATGCAGAGAAAATTAAAGCTCAGGCATCTGAACAAATAGAGGAAAGAATATATCTTGTGTTAGCCGATGACGGTCTCTACAAGATCCAGGTGGGTGATTTTTTATCCAAGATAGAAGCAGATAAAGTGAGAGACCGCATCAGACAGACGACCAATTATAATGACGCCTTTATTCAAAACACTCATGTTTTTTATGAAAACAAATCACTAAAGGGCGGCTATTATGTTCAGGTCGGCGCATTTTCCGGCATGGATTCAGCCAAAGATTTTGAATCCGGTCTTAATTCAAGAGGATATGAAAACACTAAGGTAGAGAATATTGACGGTCTTTACAAGGTTTTTATAGGCGAATATAATACTGAAAATGAAGCGGAAAACATCAAAAAATCTCTTCTGAATGACGGAATGGAAGGTGTGATGATCATAAAAAAATAAGTGTTTTTTTGTTTGACTAATTATCGAAATTGCTATATATTGCTCTCCATGATATTTCAAAGGGGGCAAACATGAGGTATTTTTTAGCAGCGATCGTTTTTCTGATAACGGCAAGTCTATTTTCCGGTACGGAATTTGATCCTGAAACAGACATTGATATCAGTACTGTCTTTGACAGTGTTTATTCTGAGGGCGATGACTTTAGAATGATAATCGATATCGATCTTCAAAAAGGCTACCATATCACAGACAGTGAGCTGTTTTTTATCGATATCGGAAATTTTCCCGAGCTGAAAGATGAAGGTAAATTACTTTCGGGAAGAGAAGAATACGACGGGGACAGTGTTTACAAAGGTAAAGTAAGTTATTTGTTCGAAGGAATTTACCCCGGAACAGATGAAAGATCTGTTACCGTGGGATATCAAATATGCTATGAAGAAGGCGATGACTTCTGTTTTATGCCTGTAGAAAGAAGGATTAAGCCTGATTTTAATAATATTGATCCGGACAGATCCGAATTCTTAAACAATGGAATTTTAGAAACTCAAGATGTCGAAATCAACAACTACAGATCTGACCTCACAATACAGGAAAAGCTTGCGGCCATGCTGGAGGGAAAAAGCTCCTGGTCATTATGGGTCTTTATTATAACTTTTGCCGGAGGTGTTCTTGCCAGCCTTACCCCTTGTGTATATCCCATAATACCCGTTGTGGTAAGTTATATGGGGGGCCGGTCTGAAAACAGCAAAAGCGCAGGTTTTATTCTCTCACTTTTTTTTGTAACAGGACTTGCAATAACCTATTCTGTCATCGGTCTTTTGGCCTCTTTTTTCAGCGATGTGTTCGGAATGGGAGATTTTGCTTCAAATCCATATGTGAGATCCTTTATAGCAGTCATTTTTCTTGTACTTGCTCTGAGTATGTTCGGATTCTGGGATATGAATATACTTTCGTCGGATAAACAGACAAGGCTGATGGATAAAGGAAAATCAAAAAAAGGCGTGATCGGAGCTCTGATGATCGGAATGGTAAGCGGTCTTGTGGCCGCCCCGTGCGTTGGGCCTGTTCTTGCGATGCTTCTTATCCATGTCGCGAATGCAGGAAATGTCCTTTACGGATCTATGCTTTTTATGACATTTGCCTTTGGCATGGGGATGCTGTTTCTTGTGATCGGCACATTTTCGGGCGCCATATCCGCTCTGCCCAGTTCCGGAATGTGGATGGTAAAGATCAAGAAAGTCTTCGGAATAATTATGATCGGTGCTTCTTTGTACTTCATTAGGATAGTGCTGCCTGTATGGCTGTTTTTTTTCATTGTCTCCATCCTGCTAATAATGCTTTCGGTATTTTTCGGAGGTTTTTCAAGGGTAGATACCAAAAGTGCGGGTATATTTGAATATACCGGCAAATCGCTTGGAATATTTGTTTTTATAGTAGCACTTGTATTTTCACTCAAAACAATTTCAGTATTTACAGAGCTTCCCTTCGCCGGGAACCCGGTCAGCACTTTAGATGAAAGATATGCCGGTATTAAATTTGAAAAAACGAACAGCGATACAAATATCGTTGATAGAGCAGTCGGAAGGATCGGAGGAACGAACAAGCTTGTGATGGTGGACCTGTGGGCTGAATGGTGCTCCAACTGCCTCGAACTGGATAAAAAGACCTGGAGCGATCCGCAAGTCGCGGACTTTGTACAGAATAATTTTATTCCGCTCAAGCTTGACTTTACAAAAAAAGACAGCGATTTTTCAAGAAATTTCATTGAGAAGTTTAAAGATCACGGTGCAACGAATCTGCCCCTTATACTATTTATTGATCACGAAGGTAAAGTAGTTGATAAAATGCTCGGATTTATAGATGCCGACAGAATGCTGGACAGGTTAAAGAATATTAAAGAAAAAAATAAATAAAATGAAGGAGCCCTTATGGAAAACACTTTAAAAGTGACTTCTGCTAACTTCGAATCTGAAGTTCTCAGGAATGACGAACTTACAATAGTAAAATTTGGAGCCGCGTGGTGCGGACCGTGCAAAAAACTGGATCCAATAATAGATGAGATAGCTGCGGAGAACAAAGATATAAAGATCGGTTCTGTTGACATAGACTCCGACTCTGCATTAGCTTCAAAATACGGCATTTTATCCGTTCCCTCCACTTTGTTCTTTAAAGAAGGAAAAGTAATGTCATCGATAGTCGGTCTTGTTCCAAAATCAAAAATCCAGGATACTATTAATCAGTATAAGTAAAAAAAAGCCGCTCCTAGCGGCTTTTTCCTTCTTCAAATTTTTCAACAGTATATGTCTCTATCTTTACCTTGTTTTTT
>JAWOER010000215.1:0-2589 GCA_046482655.1 Candidatus Delongbacteria bacterium
AAATACAAAAAATATATAGAAAATGAAAATGTAAGGGTTCCCGCAACCGTTGAAGAAGGACTGAATCTTATCTATTACAGCGATATAGTAATCAGCGGTGGCGGGACCATGAACAGAGAAGCTGCTGCAATGAACACTCCGGTCTACAGCATTTTTCAGGGTAAAAAGCCGGGGATAGATAAAAGTCTGGAGAAAGAGGGAAGATTATCTTTTATTAATAAGATAGAGGATTTTTCCAAAATAAAATTTGAAAAGAAAAATTTTAAAACTGTAAAGAGTGATATGGGTGCTTATAATTTCATTCTGGATTTTATTCGAGACAAGGCTTGAAAGTAGATATTTTTAATATTGCTGATGAAAGATTAACAAACTTTTTAACAGAAGACGGGTTTACCAATGAATTTCCGCTGCTTAAAAAGATATACTATAATATAGCCAGACCTCTAATGCCCTCATTCGTAAGGGCTTTTCTTCAGAACAGAATATCTGAAAAGATAGAGCCCAAAACTGATTTTATTTGGGACGAAGTTGTTAATATAATAAACGAAAGAGATCTAAAGATAAAATATCCCGGCGGCAGTAAGGCTGCAGCGGTCCTGACACATGATGTGGATACTTTGGCCGGATTTAACAGAATACCGAAAATCATTGAACTTGAGGAAAAATACGGGTTTAAGTCCAGCTGGAATATTGTTCCCTATAAATATCCTGTGGATACAGGCATTATTGATCTGATAAAAAAAAGTGGTCATGAGGTAGGTGTGCACGGCTATAATCATGACGGCAAATTGTTTTATTCAAAAAAAATATTTGAAAACAGATTTCCACACATAAATAAGGCTATAAAGCAATTTGGAGCAAAAGGTTTCAGATCACCCATGGTCCACAGGAACCTGAACATGCTGCAAAAGCTTGATATTGAATATGAAGCTTCATGTTTTGACTACGACCCTTTTCAGCCTTTTCCGGGAGGTACCGGTTCGATCTGGCCATTTCGTGCGGGAAAATTTATTGAGCTGCCCTATACTTTGCCTCAGGACCATGATATGTTCTATATGATGAAACAGGATGATATCGGTATCTGGAAAAGAAAATCAGACTGGATAATTAAAAATAAGGGTGTTATTTTGCTCATCACACATCCTGATTATCTTTCCGGGAAAATACTGAACCATTACAAAGAATTCTTGATCTTTTTAAAACAGTACAAGGAACTGTGGACCGCACTTCCAATAGATCTTACCAAATTCTGGAAAAAGACTTACGATTAATAATTTATCTGAACCTTAAACCCATTGTAAGATTATAGAGATCCTTTTCCACCATTCCATCGAACTCGGTACCGATACCTCTTTTTAATTCTCCGAATCCGAATTTACTATACATTTTTACAGCAGCTTCATTATGACTGGTAGTGCTGAGGTGAACTCCCTGAATACCGTCCTTTTGAATTTTATTCAAAAAAGCGTGCATGAGTGCAGATCCTACCCCTTTACCTCTTATTTTTTTATCTATATCAATATGGAGATGGGCAGGATAATCGCTCAGGTCGGTCCTGACCTTTTCTTTTCGGATCATGCTCCTTAACCTTCGTAATATATACTTTAGGGTGCGGGCACGGATCCTGTAACGGAAGAGTAATATGCCGTAAAGTGTTCTGATGATATACTTCAACTTGACTGACCTGAATTTATCAGAGTTGTCCGTGCCCACGATATAACCTTTCACTTTTCCGTCAAAAACAGCTACGAAGCCAAAAGCAGAACTGTCCTTTAAATATGCATCCATGAATATATCATTAAAAAAATCTCTGTCATCCATGATATTCTCGACAGGCTGGCCAATGAATGCGTTATCAGCAGCAATACTGCGTACATCATTCCTGTCACCGATCTCGTATTTTCTTATTATATAATCTTTCATAAATTACCGGTTCGTTTGGCCTCTGGAAAATAAAAATATAAGTATATCTTATTTAAGAGTCAAGGATTTTAAAGTCTTCAAAGATTTTTATATGAATATCTTTTACTTGCCAATTTATATCTATTTTCTTATTTTCCGACCGTGGATATATGACCGAATGCGGGGAGATAAAATATTGCTGTCATTTTTAAGAAAGTTAATACCGATACACAAGCTGAGCTTTGCGATACATGATATACTGGTCATATCGTCAACACTCTGTGTTATGCTGTGTATAAACACACCCTATAAATTTGATGAGATGAGTGAAAGATATGTACTAAGCTTTTTATTTCTGATTATTGCGATGGTATTTATATTCAAGTTCAACAATATGTATAAATATCAGGTGTTTTTAAATACTCCCAGGCATATAGTCCTGCTTTCGAAATCGATGCTTATCAGCATGACACTACACATATACTTTGCCTTTTTTATGAAATTTCCCGAAGTAACTCTGAGCAGAAGATTCGTTCTGCAAATTTATTTTTTATTGTTTGCTGTACTTTTTATCTCCAGAGTTATAATAATTCCCCGGATATATTACCATCTTGTAAAAAAAGGTATTCTGAGCGTGAATATGCTTGTTTTGGGCGCAGGTGAAAAGGCAAGAGAAATGGTCAGAAT
>JAWOER010000246.1:0-5895 GCA_046482655.1 Candidatus Delongbacteria bacterium
CAGTATAAGGAAAATAACAGTAAGAGACAGTATCACTCCGATTACTGCTGAAAGCGTTTCGGGGAGGACTTCGATAAGTTTGTTTTTTATAAACACGGCCGGTATGGGCATAAATATAAGAGTGAGGACCGTCTTTTCCAGTGAAAATTTATAATTTACAACCCCCCTGCTTTTACCGTTTATTCCCATCAGGAACATAACTATCAGAATAATAAATGACATTATTATCATTTTATCTCTCCTCTGTGAGTAATTTTATCATTTTGACCTTGAACTCTTCTGTTAAGATTCTTTTTAATGAGGCAGCCGAAACACCCTTCGGAGAATTTAATATCATCTGTGCCAACTCCCGATTCAGGTCAGATATACTTATTGGACATGCCCCTGAGTGACCCAAAAATGAGAGCATGTAATATATATCAATAAATTCACTAAAGGTCAAGTATCTTGAATTAATTAATTCAAGTGACCTCTTCCTGATCACTTCTGACTGTTGCGGCTCTTTTTTAGTGTTTTTTTTAACTGTCAGATCCAGCTCTTTGAGAATTCTGTTAAAAAATCTCACTATTCCAGCGGGCTTTTTAGTAAAAGAGTCCTTGTTGGAAATTACGATCATGTCGTTCTTTCCGACACCAAAATACCTGCTGGTCAAAAGGCTGTTCACGCCAAGCGATCCGACAACCGGCTCAAATATATTCATAATTCTCAAAACCGGTAGGGTAAGGACACAAAAAAGCTTAAGACCTGTTCCAAAATAATCGATCGAAGAGGTCTGGTAGTTTCCCGACCCGTCTTTAAGCATAATACTATCATCGAACATCTCAAGAAATTTTTTACAGTCCGTGTATGCTGCACTCACCTTTTTTGCACTCCTGTGAGAAAAAAAAGTAAGATGATCCAAATAATTTGTCAAAAGAAAAGAACGAAACCCGGTGTGATAATATATACTTGTCCGTTTAAGCAAATCTTTTTCTTTCACCGGTAATATTCTGAATTTCTGCATCCAGGATATTTTCGAATTGTCCGCTCTGCTTATATCACACTTTACGATCTCGCCGGAATCCAGCGGTTCTTTCAGAATATTTTCAACTTTCTTCTGTATCCTTGTTGTGTTTTTATATTCCGGTGCAGAAGGGAAACTGAATGTTTTGAAGTTCCTGGATATTCTTGCAGACGAATAGAGAGCTGTGGAATTATCCTCAGAATCGAACCAAAAGGGTATCCGGCCTATTATATCACGCATCTTTCTCTCCTTTTTTAATAGATCCTATAATATCGGCGGCATTGTATGAACTTCTGGTAAAAGGGGAAGCATAAACATGCCTGATACCAAAAGATCTTGCCCTTTCTGCAAATCTGTCAAACCATTCGGGATCAAGGTAGGAATCCACCTCGATATTATTCTTTGAAGGCCTGAGGTACTGACCGCAGGTAAAAATATCCAGCTCAGCTTCTGAAAGGTCAGAGAGCAGCCTGTCAAGCTGATCTGCAGTTTCACCGAGGCCGACCATTATACCCGATTTTGACAAAATATCGCGGTTATCCCTTTTTATACCCTTAAGAAAATCGAGTGATCTTTTATAATTTGCCTGCGGTCTTATTCTGCTGTACAGTTCCGCCACTGTTTCCATATTATGATTAAATATCTCGGGTTCGATTCGGGATATTTTTTTTCTGTTCTCTTCTTCACCTTTGAAATCGGGCGTCAGCACCTCAACGGTTGAAGAAGTCAGCCTTCTGATCTCATTTATGGTCTCTACAAAATGAGATGCCCCGCCGTCATCCAGATCGTCCCTTGTCACAGATGTTATAACGGTATGACTGAGCCCGAGTTCTTTGACCATTTCTGCAATATGCAAAGGTTCATCGGCATCTGCGGGGGAAGGTTCACCGGAGCCGATATTGCAGAAAACACAATTTCTGGTACACCTGTCGCCCAGTATCATAAAGGTAGCAGTATGTTTCTTTCCGAAGCACTCGGAAAGGTTCGGGCATCTCGCCTCTTCGCAAACCGTATGAATATGATGGCGACGGAGTTCTTTTTTTAAATCCATAACCTCCGGATCATGCCTGAAGTCAATTTTTATCCAATCGGGGAGTCTTCTTTTTTTGCTTATTTTATTTTTCATTAAGCACCTTATATATTTTTTTGGAAAGGGAGAAAATGGTGTATGGTTTTTGAATAAAATCCTTCGCACCCAGTTCAAGTACTTCTTCCACCCTCTTATCTTTTGTAAAACCCGATGTCATTACCACTTTTATATCTTTATTCAAAAACAACAGCTCAACAAATGTTTCTTTACCGTTCTTGTTCGGCATCATCATATCCAGTAATACGAGATCTATTTTTTCCACGTCTTTTTTGTAGATCTCTATTCCTTCCTTGCCGTCAGAAGCGGTTAGCACACTATATCCGGCCTGTACGAGCATTGAAACAGCCAGTTCTCTTAGCACTATCTCATCGTCGATGACAAGAATGGTCCCGCTGCCTTCCACAACTTTCCTGCTCTCTGTCTGAGCGTCCGGCCGGGAGATGCCTGTTACACTCGCAGGAAAGTAGATCCTGAATTCACTGCCTTTACCCGGCTGTGAATCAATATCTATGAATCCTCCTGAATGCTGCACAATATTATATACTATAGTTAAACCTAATCCTGTTCCCTTGGTCTTGTCTTTTTTAGAAAAGAACGGTTCATATATCTGTTTAACCGTTTCTGTATCCATCCCTATTCCCGTATCCCGGATAATTATCTTAAAATAATCCGGTTTGCTTTCAGCATTATTCATAAAAAAAGATAATTCTTCTTTAGGCACCTTTTCGACTATCTCTATAGTGAGTTCTCCGCCCCACTCCGAATCGTCCTGTCTCATTATAGTCATTGCATGGGCGGCATTAATAGCCATATTTAAAATCACCTGTTCCAGCTGCGTAAAGTCTATCATGACCAGAATACCGCTTTCCAGATTGATGCTTTTAATATTTATACTCTTGTCAAAAGTATTTGAACAAATTTTAATAACATGGTTTATTACCTCGGAGGCCATTACCTGTTTTACAGATACGCTCTGTTTTTTTGACAGAGTTAGAAGTCTCTGAACTATATCTGCAGCCCTGTTTCCCGATTGTTCCATTATTTCCAGATAATCTTTTAAAAGATCGTCGCTTATTTCCATTCCCTGTTCCATTTTATGCCTGAGCAATGATACGACACCCACAATACCTGCAAGGATATTATTAAAATCATGTGCTATACCGCCGGCCAGGGTACCGACAGTCTCCATTTTTTGTGACTGAAGAAGCTGTTCTTCTTTTCGTTTAAGCTCTGTAACATCATCGATCCTTATTACACTTCCCGAAATACCGTTCGAAATTAGCGGGAATAAATGAATGTTCAGGTTCTTTTTAGATCCGTTATCACTTTGTTCTCTGTATATTTCCAGCTGTTTCTTTTCACTTATCATCCTTATCAGGTCGTCTTTTTGTATATTCAGTTCGGGAAGCGATCTCCATATTTCGGACCCTTTTTTGAGCGAAGATACATTTCCGGCATAATTTTCCATATTTTTGTTCCACTGTGTGATTTTTCCCGAATTATCCACAACGATAAGACCCGAAGGCATTGATTCAAAGATGTTCAGCAGATAATTCTGAAGAAATTTGATCCTGGAAAAACTTTTCGCCAGATCTGAGGCCATTTTGTTGTATTCAAAGGCCAATGCTCCTATTTCATCCTGATTTTTTATTTTCAAAGATTCAATAGGCTGGCCCTGCTGTATCTGGAACGAAGCTGTTTTGATGCCTTCCAAAAGCTGTATAACAGGATTGATGATACGCAGTTTGATCAATATTGCCAGTATGACGGCAAGAACAATAAAAAATATAATAAGAAGCATAAAGTGATTTCTTGCCGAATCCAGATATCGGAAATCCTCAGATTTCGTTACCGCGCCGATATGATCATTTTCGAAATATTTAAGGTCAAAAGTCAATAATTTTCTTTTCTTTTCTCCCACACTGACAGTAACGACATTATTTAACTGGCGCTGATCAACTGTAAAGTCACCCTTATCAAGGATATAACCATAATCATCATGTATCGTGGTAAAAACATTTTTCGCACCGTGATCATTCTTTTTTAGTAAAGTGAAATCGAAATCAAGTATATTGCTGAACTCGTATATTTTATAATGGCCAATTATATCTCCCGTTATCATATAGTGATCTGTTCCCTCAATACTTATAACAAATTTTATTGCCACAATAAATTTATCACTAGCACACTGGATCACAGGTTCTCCGATCAGATCAATCTTATCTAAAATATCATTCCTTTTTATTACATGGGAGCAAAAGATCTCCTCTTTACCCGAAATACTCCTGATCATAAAAAATCTGTATCCGTAATTAGAACTCAGATATTTTATGAGTACCGAAGGATCTTTTATGCCTTTGAGGACGGAACCTGTCAGTGCAATAAACCCAAAATCATCCTTCAGTTTTATTGAGTTGCCCGAAACAAGTCCGACCTTTGTCTCGAAGATGGTGTTAATATAATCAGCGCCGGAATTTAGACCCGATAAAATATTTTCCTCATGATTATCCAGAAATATATTATATACAAAATAGGCCATCAGGCATACAGGGGTAAACACGACGACCGCAAACAAAAATACTGTTTTTTTTAGCAGGCTGTTTTTTATTGATCTGATCATGGTTTATACCTGTAAAATTTAATTTTTGGAGATATCTGATATTCTGTTGTTTTCGGGATATCTTATCGATGACTTTTTGCTGATGTGATCCCGGATTATTTCTCTCATGTGTTTTTGATGAACTTTTTTTACCATGATCCCCATTTCTTCAAACTCTGTATAGGCATCTCCGCCCTGAAATATATAATCGGTCAAGGATACGGAATAGACCCTCTTTTTGTCAAGAGGTTTTCTATTAATTCTTACACTGTTTTCGACAATGCGCGAAAAAGGCTTTCTTGAAGAGTCGAATTTAAACTCTATCCCCGAAACCTGAAGAAAACTTTTACTCATTTTGAAGGCACAGGAACTTTCAAGTATCCTGAGAATTTGAGAACCTTTCATTGCAACAGTAACTATACGGCCTTCGTAAGGCATAACATTATACAGATCTCCAAGAATGATGCTTCCTTTTTCAAAACCATTCCTTACCTTTCCGCTGTTCATAAGAAATATATCTGTTTTGGCATACTCCCTCATTATGTCACATATCAGATTGCCCAGCGGGGTCTCCTTTGTAAACTTATCTCGGGAAGAATGCGGGATATCTTCTGAAGCAGTACCTATAACCCTTCCCGATATGCTGTTGACTATCTGGAATATTTCGGCCATTTTGTCGGAGAATACCGGATTGGGCTGCAATTCTGCCGAGCTTATTTTGTGTTTATTATAAGAATGGATTCCCTTTTCGGTTATCCTGAATGATACGGCCTGAAACCCGTTCTTTCTGCAGTTGAGTACTCTGTTGCTGTTCCACAACTCATTTTCTTTCCCGTTTTCCGAAGTAGTCAAAAAAAGATCAACTTCATCAATTCTAAAAAGATTTTCCGAATGCTCTTTGCTCAAGCTTGCCATACTGCCGCTTTGAAAGTCAAAATCACCGGCTACAATTATATTTTCGATACCCTTCGACTTCAGGTCATTAATGCACTCGATGACCGACAGGGACGGATCTTTTACCCGTATCGTGTCGACATCTTTCTGCAGATTGGCCTTTATTACTTTTTCTGTGCTTATTCCGATAAGAGCGGATCTGTTGTCTTCAAGAATTATATAAGGTTCTATGAATTCTATGTCTGTAGAATCGGCGGCTTCGAGAGCTAAACGGGCCTCTTCTTCCCGCTTTAATTTTTCTTGTCTTTG
>JAWOER010000250.1:0-4978 GCA_046482655.1 Candidatus Delongbacteria bacterium
GCAGACTTTGTATAGTGGAGGTCAATGACGGCAAAAAGAAAAAAGTGGTCACATCCTGTAACTATCCTGTAAGAAAAAGCGGATTAGAAGTGGAAACTGATTCGGAAAAGGTTACAAAGACCAGAAAAGTACTTGTTGAAATGATGTTTTCCAGATGGCCGAATGTAAAGCCTGTCAAAGAACTTGCTAAAATGTACGGCATCGATAAACCGAGAATGGAACATCCTCTCGTGGATTATTCCGATAATGCCTGTATTCTCTGCGGCCTCTGTGTTAATGCCTGCAGCGAAATAATATGGGAAGATGTGATCGGATTTGCCGGCAGAGGAGCAGAAAGGCGTGTCGTTATGCCTTTCGAAAAGCATTATGATGCATGTGTCGGATGTAATACATGTGCAGAGATATGTCCGACAGGCGCTATTAAACTGGTGGATGAACCCAACAATCCTGCTGACAGTAAAAGAATATCAAAATTCGGTAATAAGGTCACCAGTCAAATGAAACTTCTTGATGATGAACAGTGCCGGATGAGACAGGTCGGTACAGCACATCTGACGGAGATAATGAATGATTATGACCTTTTGCCGACATGCAATTACAAATACGGGTCTCACAAAGATGCGGGTAATATAAGTTCCAATGTATTCAGAGATAAATATCTTACCCAGGGAAAGGCTGACGGATGCTGGCACGGCTGTACTATGGCCTGTGCAAAATGTGCAGAACACTATGAACTTAAAACAGGCCCGTATAAGGGTGATAAAGTGCTTATTGACGGTCCCGAATATGAAACAGTAGCCGGATGCGGTGCAAATATGGGTATCTTCAACCCTGAATTTGTTCTCGAAAGCAATTTTTATTGTGACACATACGGTATCGATACGATCTCTTACGGTACGGGAACGGCGTTCGCAATGGAATGTTACGAGAACGGTATCCTGAACAAAGAAAGAACAGGGGGCATTGAACTCAATTTCGGAAACGAAGATGCCGCGATTGATGTGCTTCATCAGATGGCAAGAGGAGAAGGTTTCGGTGTAGTGATCGGGCAGGGTATAAGACGGATGAAAAAGATCTTTGCCGAAAAATTCGACCTTACACAGAAACAGATCGACTTCATGCAGGATATTGGGATGGAGGCAAAGGGTCTCGAGTACTCCGAATATGTAACCAAGGAATCATTGGCAATGCAGGGCGGTTACGGACTTGCACTTAAGGGAGCTCAACATGATGAGGCCTGGCTGATATTCATGGACATGGTCAATAATCAGATACCTACATTTGAAGACAAGGCGGAAGCACTTCATTATTTCCCGATGTTCAGAACATGGTTCGGACTCATGGGACTTTGTAAACTGCCGTGGAATGATGTTGAACCGGAGGACAATGCAGTGAGTGATGATCCGGCAAAGATACCTGAACATGTCGAAGGCTATGTGAACTTCTTCTCCGGTATGACAGGTAAGAACATTGATAAAGATGAACTTATAAAACAGTCGGAAAGGGTTTATAACTTCCAGAGAGTATTCAATTACAGGCTCGGTTTCGGTACAAGGGAACATGATGCGATACCATACCGTTCTGCCGGTCCGGTAACAATTGAAGAGTACGAGTCAAGATCCGAAAGATACGATAAACAGCTTGTAGAGAAATGGGGTTACGATATCACCGGAAAAAGCTCTGAGGAAAAAAGAGACTATCTTAGAAAAATGAGAGAAGCTGATTACCGGAAACTCTGCGATGCCGTGTATAAAAGAAGAGGCTGGGACGAAAACGGAGTACCTACTGTGGAGAAAATGAAAGAGCTGGGAATGGATATTCCACAAGTTGTTGAAGTTCTTTCAAAAAAATAAAATATAAGTAATGGGGCGGAATAACTCCGCCCTATTTTTCTTTATGACAAAAAAAACTATAACTGTGAACGGCGAGAGCACTGAATGGTGGCAGGGAATGACAATAAAAGACATTCTTGTGCTAAAGAACTATACATTCAAGCTGCTTGTAACTAATGTGAACGGTGAGCTGGTAAAAAGAAAGGACTATGACAGTTTCACTGTGCCCGAAAATGCGGATGTTAAGATCATCCATTTAATAAGCGGAGGATAATATGTTCAGTGTTAACGAATATTTTGACGGCAAAGTAAAATCAATTGCTTTTGAAACAGAAGAATGCCCGGCAACAATAGGTGTTATGGCTTCGGGAGAATATGAATTTGGAACATCTAAAAAGGAGTTTATGACAGTAACGAGCGGTTCTCTTACTGTTCTGCTTCCCGGAGAACATGAGTGGAAGGATTTTGGACAGGACGAAACTTTTATTGTAGAAGCGAATAACAAGTTTAAAGTAAAGGTTGCTAAGGACTCATCCTATATCTGCCTGTATAAATAGCAGACTAATTTTAAATAATCCTTTCGGGATTAGTGTATATGAGGATACGAACTACATTACTTCTTTAGATCCATAGAAAATTATATCCGGACTTTATTTTACCGGTTCCGGCGGTGGAAGAACGACCTTGAAAAGCCCCATGAGATCCTCTGAAGCAGATATCAGGTTCTGTACGAAACTGTCCTGGTTTGTACCGCCGTCAGCCCAGATCCTCCACTGGTATATTTCACCGGGGACAAGAGCGTTTCCCCTTCCGTCAAAATTGTAACTCACACTGAGAGTATCGGCTGTCCCCGGTCCTATGAAATCGTGATTTACAGTTCCGTCTGCATTGAAACCGCCCCACATTATATTACCGTTAATATCCCTTACTTCCAAAAACCATTCTTTTCTTGAAGAACACGATGAAGTAACGACCCATTTGAACTCAGGAGTAGCCGAATCTGCTTCAACTGCATAGATCGAGTCCATCGGGTTAGTGGGTGACACTATCTTTATAGATCCCGTACACGGAAAATTCAGGACTTTGATCGAATCAGCAGGGTATGACAGGTTCAGACCGTCAGGGTTTTGAAACAGCCAGTCCGGATCAAGAACATACCCGTCGTTCTCAAGAGAAGCCCATGCGATAAAATCGCCTTCGGGAATTCCTGAAAGAGTATAATCTCCAAGCTCAGCTTTTGCTTCAGGATTAATATATGTCCTTGTTTTGAGTCCGGGTATGACGCTTTTGGTTCTCGGATCTCTTAAAACTACATCTACTCCGCTTGAATCCTCAGTTGCTCTCATGTCCATCTTCCCTGTAAGAGTGTAACCCTCGAAATAATCTACCATGATGGTAACATTACCCGTCGAATCCGCTCCCGATAAAGCAACCGTTTCAGGAGCATAGGAGGTAACCTTATAGCCCGATCTGTATGCGCTGAAACTGTATGTCAGATCCACCGGCAGATTGTATAAAACAAAAAAACCGTCATGTCCGGATACTGTTGAGAATGCCTCAGTACCGTTATCCGCTACAACGAGAAAATTTGCTGCGGCGGGATCAATACTTCCGGTAATGGTACCCGGATCGGCGATTTCATTCACCGACAGAAACCTCGTCTGTACACTTGTATCCTGCGCAGTTACAAAGAACGGCACAGCAGTCACATTTGGCGCCGGAGAAGAATAATATCCCTGAGCGGTAACATTAAGATAATAATTACCGGGATCAAGCTTAAAATAACAAACACCGTCATCGTTTGTAAGATCCCTCATTACAGCCTGGCCCGTCTCTGCTTCATATACCACAACATTCGAATTTGAAACGGCCGTTGTATCTTCTGTAGTGTCTGTAACAAAAATTCCGTTAACTAGAACTTTCAGTACAGTATCAGGTTTCGGCTTAGTCGGACTGTCATCGTCATCCGAGCATCCGATATAAAATGCCGCAATTATTCCGATTATAAGAACATAGATAAGCTTTTTCATAATTTACCTCCGTAAATTCATAATTTACAAACAATTTACTAAAGTAAAATCAATTAAGCGAGGAAAATCTTTATTCAGTATTTTATTACCCTCTTAACTGCTCATCTATAAAGTAAGCGGCTTTTTTACCTGCCGCCACAGCTCTTATGGCATCATCCGGACCTGTCTTACAGTCTCCTCCTGCAAATACCTTCTCGTTCGATCTTAAAGTATCCGAATGTACTTCAAAGGTTCCCCATTTTGTGACTTTCAATCCGATAGTTTCAGAGAATTCAGGTTCGACTTTCTGACCGATAGCCATTATGACCACATCAGCTTCTATATGAAATTCAGATCCTTCTTTTGGAATTGGCCTTCTCCTTCCGCTCATATCGGGTTCTCCGAGCTCCATTTTCAGACATTCTATCTTGAGTCTGCCTGAAGAGAGTTTTTCGATCTTAACCGGCGTGGCGAGTATATTTAATTGTGCCCCTTCTTCTTTGGCTTCCCTGATCTCCTCCCTGTTTGCGGGCATCTCCTGTTCTGTTCTCCTGTAAAGGATTTTGGCCTCTGCCCCGAGCCTGATCGAAGATCTGGTGGCGTCCATCGCGGTATTTCCTCCGCCCACCACGACCGCTTCTTTACCCACGAACGGTTTTTCCCCTTTAGCAACCTTTTCCAGAAACTCTACACCTGAGTAAACGCCTTCGGTATCCATTCCCTCTATCGGCATATCACTTCCGATCTGAGCTCCGACCCCTATGAAAACCGCATCATGATCTTTATGAAGCTGATCAAATGATATATCCTTTCCTATCTTTGAATTGTATTTAACTTCAACACCCTGCTTTAGTATGAAATCAATTTCTCGCTGGAGTACATCTGCAGGCAGTCTGTAGTCAGGAATACCCCATTTGAGCATTCCGCCGAGCTTGTCGTGCTGTTCATAAATGGTGACAGCGTGCCCCAAACGCCTGAGATAGAAAGCTGCGGTCAGACCGGCCGGCCCTCCACCGATCACACCGACCTTTCTTCCGGAATCAGGAACTTTCTCAAGATCTGTGATCTCGTCTTTTCTATTGCAGGTTTTATCGCCGATATAGCGCTTGAGAGACCTGATCGAAACAGGTTTTGCAT
>JAWOER010000266.1:0-6766 GCA_046482655.1 Candidatus Delongbacteria bacterium
GATCAACATCAATTTCCAGTTTGACTGGAGAGGAGCTTTTATAGCTGTTCAAAGCTTTAACTACCAGGTTACCGGCTTTTTTTCCGCTCCTGTCTGTAATTATACGGGATTTTATTAAAATATACAACCTAAATATGTTATTAACTTTATGCACCATTTTCTCAACAGGTTCATAGATTATACAATCGCTGTTGTGTTCGTTCAGTATATTAAAGAAAGATCTCGCGTTTCTTATCAGTTCTTTTAAGTCGGAAGATGATATGGTGATTTTGAGAAGTCTTGAATAAGGGGGATAATTCGTCATCTTTCTCATTTCCAGTTCCTGTTTTATAAAGCCGGAATAGTCATGAGATGCGGCAAATTCGATGACGGGATTTTCCGGATTGAAGGTCTGTACTATAACTTTTCCTTTTATTTGACCCCGGCCAGCCCTGCCGGAAACTTGTTCGATAAGCTGAAAAGCTCTTTCGTCTGACCTGAAATCGGGAAAAAAAAGTTCACTGTCAACATTCACGATACACACAACCGAAACATCATGAAAATCAAGCCCTTTTGCGATCATTTGAGTTCCTGTCAATATTGCCGGGCCTTTTTTCGCAAAATCATCCAGTATCTTTTTATGACCGTCTTTTTTTCTCGTAGAATCATGATCCATTCTTAAGACAGGAACATCTGGGAACAGTTTTTTTAATTCCTCTTCCACCTGCTCAGTCCCCGTACCGCTGAAATATATATTTTCATCACCGCATACTTTACATTTGTCATTTCCCTTTTCAAAATATCCGCAGTGGTGACATATCATTTGTTTTTTTGAAAGATGAAAAGTCAGGGATACGGAACAGTTCGGGCACTTTGCCGTTTCTCCGCAGGATCTGCATATGAGGCTGGAATAATATCCTCTCCTGTTCTGCAGCACGACGGCTTTCCTCTGTTTGTTTAGCTCACGGGCTATTATTCTTATTGTAATGTTTTCAAAGATGCTGCCGGATGACTCTTTTTTGACAATAGTTGTTCCGGGCAAACAAGCTTCATTGTATCGCTGCATAATGTTCAGGAGTGTGTATTTACCGGCGGATGCCTTATAATAACTTTCAGCTGAAGGTGTCGCTGATCCGAGAACGACGGGAAAATTATTCAGATATCCTTTCATTATTGCGGAATTTCTGGCGCAGTATCTTGGGGCGGGACTACTTTGTTTATAGGAACTGTCATGCTCTTCATCAACGACGATCACTCCTATATCTTTGAGAGGAGCAAAGACAGCAGATCTGGGACCTATTACAACTTTGTATTTACCGCTCTTAATATTTTCCCAGCTTTCGTATCGCTCAATATCGGACATCTTACTGTGCAGAACGGCTATGGTATCTCCCAGATAGGATCTGAAATTTCTTACTGTTTGGGCAGTTAAAGATATTTCGGGCACCATAATTATTGCGCTCTTTCCCTGCTTGAGCACGCTGGAAACGACCGATATATACACTACAGTTTTTCCGCTCCCGGTAATACCGTGGATAAGAAAGGTTTTGTGTTCATTTGCCGTCACCGTCGAAAGAACTGCTTCCCGGCATATTTTCTGTTCCCGGTTCAGTTCCAGGGGAGGTGCGGGAATGATCTTTTCTGAAAGTACCGAGTCAAAATGTTTTTTCGGGACCTTTATTTCTTTGATAAAACCGTTCTTTACAGCCTTTTTTATTTCTGACAGCGAAAGGCTGTTCTTTTTAATGTCTTTGTGATAAAGAACAGGTACCTTGTTAAAATAATCCATGATCTTTTCATATTTCAGATCATTCCCGTCGGGTAGTTGAGTATTTTTTTGCAAAATAAGCCGATATGCCTTTAAAAGTATCTGTCTCTTCCTTTCTTGCGACTTGTATTTTACACCCAGAATGTTTATTTTCTTAAGCTGTTCGATCTCTTTTTTTATATGAGGACCGAAGGTCTTATAAATATTTTTTATCTCTACAGGCGAAAATTGTTCAATAAAATCAATTATCTGTTTCTGCTTTTCGTTAAGCATGTTTCCGTCAGGTCGTTCTCTGATCACTATTTCCGCATGTTCGGATGTGATCAAAAGTGAGGGCAGCGCGAGCTTCAAAACCTCACCGATACCGCAAATATAATATTCTGAGATCCATTTGCAGAAGTCGAGCATATTTCTAGAAAATACCGGATCAATATCGAGCACTCTGGCCACAGAAGATATTTTAACCCCTTCGGGTCTCTCTGCGGCTGAAACCACAAAACCCAGCGTGTTTCTTCTGTTGAAAGGTACGATCACTCTTTTCCCGATCAGATCTGTTCCTGAAAAATCTGAAGGTACCGAATAAGTAAACAGTTTTTTTAGAGGTATGGGTATTGCCACATTTACCAACATTTTATCCCGGGCTCCTTTTTTTCCACGCTGTAATAAAATCTTATTAGAGCGATAAATCAACAAAAATCGATTTTTTATCCAAAAATTCGTATCATTTATTATTTGCAAAATGAAATAATTAACCTTATTTTATGCACTTAGACCGGCTTAGTTGACTAAAGCGGCGAAATTTAGGTTAAATGGAGATAATATGAAAAGCCCAAAGACCACATATAAATTCGGATTATACGGAAGGTGCCCATCCTGCAAGGAAATAACCAGAGAGACCTGCGAAGGATGCGGAGCAGCAGAATCATTTACCGATTCCAGTAAACCGGGTGTAGTTATTTGTACAGAATGCGGTTTGGAGCACAGTATAAGGTGCACAAAACCCGGTTGCGGCAACGAGATAAAAGTGTTGAGAACCCCCAAGAATCCTGACGAAAAAGCAAGGATCGATGAGTATATATACAGAAAAAAGAATAAAGATCTCGATAAGAGAGTATATACTATAAAAGAAAAACCTAAGGTTAAAGTTGTAAAAGAAGTGAGTGTTCCAAAAGACGAGTTCGAAAAAGAAGAGAAGAAAAAAGACAGTGTTATATCTCTTGATTCAGAGATCGATCTGGAAATAAGCGACAAAACAAAAGAATCAGTGCACGATCAGCCGGAAAACATATCATCCGGAATCGAAAAAGAGAGTGAGGCTCCCAAAAAAGTTTCAACAGAAGATGAAGAAGACTCTGTAAAAGAGGAATTTGAAAAGAATACCGAAAACGAAGCAGAAAGTAAAAAAGAACCCACTGTGGAAGAAAAACAGGAGCTGGATAAGATCAAAAATTTCTGGAAGACGAAAGAACTGACAGAACAGCAAGAGAAAAAAGAAGAGGAAAGAAGAATTGTTAACCAGTTCTATGATGAGCAGGATGATGATGTTCTGGATAAAAAGATCAATTTTGAAAATATTTACAACGAAACCGCGTATTTTGACTGCAGGGTCTGTGGTACGGAAGAACAGAAGATATCATGTGAAAAATGCGGACAGAGCAATCAGTTTTCCTTAAATTATGATGCCTTAAGCTGCAGATGCGGTAATAATATAAAGGTAAGAACCTGTAAATGCGGCGCAAAACACGGTCACAGTGACTTTTATCTGATCTCCGACGGAATCAAATGGCAGTATTCTAAATCCAAAAGTTACTATAATTATAGAAAAGGTAGAATGCTTGTTTTTTCCACCTGTCCCATCTGCGGAGTTTTTTCTGTCGAGAAATGTAAAGTTTGCGGCAGTAAGGTCAATTTTGGCATTCCTAATAAAAATAATGAAGTTTACTGCAAAAATTGCGGTACTATCAATCAGTTCCTTTGCGAGAACAGGAACTGCAACGATGCAGTCAAATCTTTAAAGAACCCCAGTTCGATCGAACAAAAGCTCGAATGGCTGAACGATGTTATGAATTTTAAAAGCAAAGTCAAGCAGGGTAAGGTCAAATATTCAGAACCGGGGAATGTTAAGAAAGATAAGGCAAAAACCAGTTCAAGTTATGAGATCTCCATAGGCGGCGACTCAACACCGGATTTTTCAAATTCTTTTATTGAAGAGTTTGACAATAAAACAAAGGAGATCATCACTTCTTCATTCATAGACGAAGTTGAAAATGAGGTGAATCAGCGAAAAAATCTTCAGAACGAATTACGGAACCACAACAAAACTCAGTCCGGTGAGCAGAGATCATCCTTTGCTTCGCCCGCAGGAGCCAGGCCGGAAGTCGCACCCGGTATAAAGCTTGGTGATGGAGATGAAGATGAAGAAAATACAGAAATTGCTTTTGATGATTCCGGTAAAGGTCTGACCTTTTATATAATTCTTGTTCTGTCCGTCATAGTGATCGCGGCCGGAATATGGTGGGGAATCACATTTTTGACTTCTGAGAACAGCGCGGACCCGGCACTCGAGACCGCATCAACGGAAAAAGTCCAAAAAACCGATGTCGTGAGTTCCAAAGCTGATGCAATAAATAAGAATATTGATACTGCCGAAGATGCTGTCGACAAAATGAATGATTCACAGAACAAAACCATGGATGCAATAGACGAACTGGAATAAAGAGACGGGACCTTTATTTAAGAACGGATCCTTTTTCTATCCGATTCCCGTTCAAAAAATCTTTAACACTGATAACGGGTTTTGATTCGGGCTGTATAGATTTTAAAAATACAAAGCCGTCCCCTGCTGCTATTTTGATGATCCCGTTTTTTCTGTCAGCCTTTTCCACAGTTCCCGGCTTCAGACTGTGACGGTCATTAGAATAACAGGCAGAAAGGATTTTGATCCTTTTGTTATTTAAGATCGAATATGCTCCGGGTTTCGGCGCAAGACCTCTGATCTTATTGTATATATCTTTGGCTTTCATGTTCCAGTCTATGATCAGATCATCAGGTCCGATCTTGGGTGCAATTTTTCTGCTGTACTTTTCCTGTTCTCTGACCGTATAATCATTCAGGAAAATATTTTCTACAGTTTTTGTCAGTATTTCTGCTCCCGATAAAGCCAGTTTTTTATAAAGAGTGCCGTAATTATCGTCCTGCTGTACAGGTATTTTTTTTGAACTTACAATATCTCCCGTATCAACCGAACCGGTATTTAGAAAAAAAACTGTGACACCTGTATGTTCTTCGCCGTTAAAGAGGGCATGATTGACCGGAGCGGCACCTCTGTAGTCCGGGAGGAGTGAGGCATGTAGGTTGATTGAGCCTAGAGAGGGTATTTTTAATATTCTTCCGGGGAGGATCCGGAATGCCACCACAACAAAAAGATCAGCTTCATATCTTTTCAGCTCTTCTATAAATTTTTTATCTCTCATTTTTGCAGGCTGCAATACCGGCAGTCCCAGTTCAAGAGCGGCGGTCTTGACCGGAGTAAAGCTGACTTTTTTACCGCGACCTCTCTGTTTATCCGGCTGAGTTACTACAGCTTTTATATTAAAACCGGATCTGAAAAGAGCTTTTAATGAACAGACAGAGAATTCGGGAGTGCCCATAAATATCAAAGATCTGTCTTTCACAGGCCAGTTTCCTTCTCATTTTTCGATTTGGATATTTTAAGTATCCTGCCTTCAGCTTCGGTCAGCTTTTTTTTACAGAATTTAATCAGTTCCGTTCCTTTTTCATACATCTCAAAAGTTTTATCGAGCGGTGTTTCTCCCGACTCCAGTTTTTCCATTATTTCTGTCAGCTTTTTTACAGCATCCTCATATTTTAGCTCTTGCATATTTCTGCCTTCTTTAGTTTATCTGTTCCGTGTTGATCCTGATAGAAAGCTCTTTAAGCTGTTCTTCTGAAACCGGAGAAGGAGCGTTCGTCATCAGGCAGTTCTGATTTTTTGATTTGGGGAATGCAATTACATCTCTTATAGAATCTTCCCCGCATATCATTGCAGTAAGTCTGTCCAAACCGAAAGCTATTCCTCCGTGAGGGGGTGCGCCATATCTAAAAGCATTTAACATAGCGCCGAATTTTGATTCATATTCTTTTTTCGGTATCTGAAGGATAGAAAAAACTTTTTCCTGTATTTCGGGATCATGTATCCTGATACTGCCGGAAGCCAGTTCCACGCCGTTACCCACAAGATCGTAAAGCCGGCCTGTTATTTTATTCAGATACCTGCCGTCCATCATATTCTGAAGATGTTTCGGGAGAGGCATCGTGAACATATGATGCATAGCATCCCATTTTCCTTCCTCTTCGTTATATTCGAACATAGGAAAATCTGTTATCCAGCAGAATTTGAATTCTTCAGGATCAAAAAGTTTTAGTTCTTCTGCAATTCTTATCCTTACAGAACCGAGAACTTTGTTAACAAGATCCTCTCTGTCGGCTGCAAAGAAAATAAGACCGTCTTTCTGCATTTCCGATAATGTTATTATCGCGCCGGATTCTTCCTCAGACAAAAATTTTGATATTCCTCCTTCAAGTTTGCCGCCTATGAATTTGGTAAAAGCAAGTCCTTTTGCCCCAAGATGTTTGGCATATTCCTCATAAGCGGTTATCTGTTTTCTGCTAAGACCGCTGATACCTTCGACAGCGAGGAACTTAACGCACTGAGCATCGGAAAATACACGGAAATTTGAAGTCCTTGTTCGTTCAGTGATGTTTTTAAGCTTAAGTCCGTAGCGCAGATCAGGTTTATCGACTCCGTAATTATCGACAGCCTCTTTATATGTAAGCCTCTCAAACGGAGTATTGAGCTCTATACCCGCTGCTTTTTTGAACAGATCGGCGAACATGCCTTCGTTAAGCTCAAGGATCTCATCCTGATCCGCAAAGCTCTGTTCTATATCGATCTGTGTAAATTCCGGTTGCCTGTCCTTTCTGGAGTCCTCGTCCCTGTAACACCGGGCGATCTGAAAA
>JAWOER010000066.1:0-10694 GCA_046482655.1 Candidatus Delongbacteria bacterium
TCCATGGTCTCCGCGTCGCGTTTTGCCGGTCCGCCGCATTCGGGACAAGTTGTATTTATGTAGGAATCGACAAGTGACAGCGGTGCATGACCTTCAGGTTTAATGTCGATATTTTTGTCGAGCGGTAATAAAACCGGAAGGTCTTTTTTGGGCACGGGTACGGTTCCGCACTTGTCGCAGTAAATGATCGGGATCGGAACTCCCCAGTATCTCTGTCTTGAGACCGACCAGTCGCGGAGTTTGTATGTCACATGGCTTTTACCGGTACCGTCTTTTTCTAGCTTTTCTATTACTTTCTTTATTCCGATTTCTGACGGCGTTCCGTCAAACTCCGCAGAGTTCACCATTATGCCTTTTTCAGTATAAGCTTCGGTCATAGTTTCTGAATTCAGCTCCTTTCCTTCCGGCTGAATTACGACCTTTATCGGTATGTTGAATTTTTTCGCGAACTCAAAATCTCTTGTGTCGTGCGCGGGGACAGCCATGACAGCACCCGTGCCGTAGGAAATGAGAACATAGTCCGATACCCAGATCGGTATCTCTGCGCCGTTAACGGGATTGACCGCATAAGCTCCGGTCCATACGCCTGTTTTTTCTTTGACTGTTGATTGTCTTTCAATATCTGAAAGCGATTTTACAGATTCGATATACTTTTGTACCTCTTCTTTCTGTCCGTCCGAAACGATTTCCGATAAAAGCGGCGATTCCGGCGCGAGTGTGCAGTAGGTCGCTCCGTAAAGCGTGTCCGGTCTTGTGGTGAATACATCGAATGACTTATCAGTATTTGCGACCTTGAAATTTATTACCGCGCCTTCCGATCTTCCGATCCAGTTGGTCTGCATGAGCCTGGTTTTTTCGGGGTAAGCAGTCTTGTCGAAATCTTTTAAATATCTTTCCACAAAGGCAGTTGTCTTAAAATACCAGCTCTTGATCGACTTTCGTTCGATCTGAACGCCGCATCTTTCGTGCGTACCATCTGCGATAACCTCGGAATTAGCCACGACAGTCGAGCATTCGGGACAGTAATTGATAAGCCCGTCAGACTGATATGCAAGCCCGTTCTTGTATAATGTAACAAAAAGCCACTGGGTCCATTTATAGTATTTAGGATCGCTTGTTTCGAGATAATGATCCCAGTCATACATTCCGCCGAGAGACTTATACTGCTCCGTAAATTTTATTATGTTCTTTCTGGTCGCTTCGGCGGGATGGATATTATTTTTAAGCGAATAATTTTCTGTAGGGAGGCCGAAAGAATCATAACCCACCGGTGAAAGCACATTATAACCTTTCATTTTCATAAATCTGGAATGTGTGTCGAACGGCCCGTAATTGAACCAGTGCCCGAGGTGCAGCTTATCTCCCGATGGGTAAGGGAACATGCATAGGTTGTAATATTTTGGTTTCGGTGAAGACATATCGGCCGAATAAACCTTATTTTCCTCCCAGTATTTTCTCCATTTCTTCTCGATCTCTCTAAACGGATATGACATTTTTTTCTCTCTTTTTTTTATTTTTTTACCAAGCTCTAAAATTAAAGAAACAAAAGCTAAAGTCAAGGTGTTTTTTCTAAAAATATCATTTGTAACTTCACTGTCACTCAAATATCAGATTTGGGTCCATAACAGATTTCAGCCTCTTATAAAAGCCGTCCTGCTTTATATTTTTTCGTGTTAGGCTGATCTCATTTAATTCTTCGTGAATAAAAAAAGACGAGGCTGATCTTGAAAGTTTTAGGGTTAATGAAGTAATAAAACCATAACTACCCATGCTCCCGGCCATGAACTTTATAATGTCATAACCGGAGACATTTTTCAAAGTTTTTGTTCCGTACTTTATGACAGACGCATCAGGTGCAAAAAATTCAATTCCGGTAAAATAATTTGATGCTGCGGAATTCGGTTTTATGGATGAGAAAATGCCTCCGATCGTCCTTCTGGATTCTGAGTTTTGAGTTTTTAACGGAAAATATAACCCTTCAGATAATATCTTTTCAGACAGCTCCGACCAGTCATGTCCTGACTGGACCTGAATAAAGGAATTATTCTTGTCCAGATCTGTCATTTTATTAAATTTCTGACTGGATAAAAAAATACTGTTCGGCGAGGGAGAAAAATCTTTATCGAAAGAGGATCCGTAACCTATCGGAACTATCTTTATTCCGAACCTGTTGGACAGCTTAATTATCGATGAAAGCATATTCATATTATCGGGAAAAACAAAAAGCGAATCATCAACTATTTCGTAGTTCTTATGTTCAAGAACAGATATAAGTTTATATTTATTCTGCTTAGATATCATCTTATTGAGCTTAACAGATATCTGACTTCCGAGATAATTCTGTTTATCCTGTCCAATTTATCTGCGGATATTGAGACAACAGGACGGTTTGCTTTTTGTAAAATTTCGTAAAATTGTTCGAAACTGTATGAGGGGGTCCATACCTTAAGCTCTGCGACTGCCCTGCTTATGCTCAAATTATCCTTCTTGAGAACCGTCTTGATCTTGAATAATGTCTGAATGTCGTACAGGTCGAATTTCCTCTTTGAATGCCCTGTTCTTTTTGCGGGTTTAAGTATAGGAAACCTTTTTTCCCAGTATCTAATAGTTGAGGCATTGATCCTCAGTATTTCTGACACTTCACCTATCGAGTAGTAAAGCCTTTGTTTTATCAAGTCCAAATTTGTTCTCCAAATATTAGTCAATTGCCAACTTGAACACTCTAAATATATCCATTGTAAAATTGATTGTCAACAATTTTATACATTATGATCTTTATTACACGCGATATCGAAAAGTATTTTTGCGGATCTGGTAATATCTGCCATTTTGCCCGGTTTTGAAGTGTTTTTAGATAATACATCTCTGAGAGAGGTAAAATTGTGTGCAAAATATAATAATTCGGAGAGTGATCTTATATCTGTATCGCATACTCTGCCCACATTAAACTCATCACAATATTTTTTTATATCTCCTACATCCGTGGACAGTACCGGGGTTGATGTCTGCATGGCTTCCCAAAAAACTACAGGCATACTTTCTTTTAGAGAACTGATGACAAGATAATCCGATACGGTCAGGTGACCTGCGATACTGTGAGCATCGCGGTTTCCGAGGAATTTTATTTTATCCTCCATATTATTTGATCTGACAAAATCTCTAAGCTCAGTCTGCATAGAACCTTCTCCGATTATTTTGAGAGAGTAATTCCGGATTCCCGACTGCAAAAGCGCATTCAAAAGAAGGTCAGGACCCTTAATTTTTTCGAGCCGGCCGATAAATATAAAGTTTGTTATTTTTGACTTCTGATATATTTTATCGGTCGAGGGTAATTTTCTGGAGGTGTAGAGCAAACTGCTTTTTATGCCGAATATACCGTTTATGTCTCTTTGAATTGCCATACTGTTCGTGTAAATAAAACCTGATCTGGACAAAATATATTTTATGACAGGCCTGATCATCGGTTTTTTACCGTATATACTAATATCCGACCCCAGTGCCCACACAGCAAAATTATTTTTTTTCTTAGGAGACAGTGACCACAGGCCCGATGGTATGATCCAGCAGTTAAGGACCAGATCCGGCTTTATCTTTTTGATCAGCCTCTTAAAACTTTTTCTTCCTTTCAATATCAGCGATATGACAGATATAATATCCTTTGGTGAATATAATCTGATTCCGGCGAATCTCTCTTTTCCCCCCATCCAACCAAAATATTTGATCTCGGCACCCGATCCTGAAAGAAATTCTGCATCAGGTTCACTATTCATTTTTTGGGTCATCACGGTAACTGAAGCACCTTTAGAACTCAGTTCTTTTGTCAGATCAGCAAGAAAGTTTCCCGGTATGTCAGATCTTTTGGCAGGAAAGCAGTGAGTAAGTATCAGTATCCTGGGATTATTTCCCGGCATTTTTCTGTTTATCCATCTTTTTCTTTAAATTCTCCACATCCGATCTGAGACCGACTACGAGCTCTGCAATAAAACCTGTAACAAAGAGCTGAACTCCTGCAATTATCATTGTGGTAAATAAAGTGAATAAAGGTCTGATCTGTGTTGAGGTAAAATAATAGTATAAGGCCAAATAGAACAGACCCAATACCCCGAGAGCTATCATTAATATGCCGAAAAGGGAAAAGAACTGCATCGGTTTTTTGCCGAATACCATATTAAACTTTACCACCAAAACATCAATGATCGAGACAGGAAACCTCATTAAACCGAACTTAGACCTGCCGTATTTTCTCGGATGCCATTTTGTTTTGACCTCTGTAATACGATACCCTTTATCGGCAGCCATCATCACGATAAACCTGTGCCAGTCAGATCTGAGTTCTATATCATCAATAACATGCTTTCTAAAAGCCTTTATCCAGTTCATGTCATGAACTTTGACATCAAATAGTTTCCTGGATGCTATATTATATATTTTTGAGGCAAAAAGCTTGCCGTCATCTCTGCCCTGCCTCCATCCTGTCACAAGGTCATAACCCTGTTCGATCTTATTTAGTAAAAGGGGAATGTCCTCTTCAGGATCGCTTTCTAGATCTCCAGGTAAAAAAATAATTATCTCACCGCTGCAATTGGAGAAACCCGTTCTCATAGCCTCTGTCAGACCGGAGTTCTTTCTGTGATAGAATGGTTTGATAAAATCGTATTCCTTTAGGCCCGACTCGATTTTTTTCCCCGATCCGTCGGTAGAACCGTCATCAACGATCACCAGCTCATACTTGTGTTGTTTATCTTTTTCTGCAATCTTATTTATCTTGTAAAATATTTCAGGAATCGTCTTTTCCTCATTAAAAACAGGTATAAATACAGAAACGCCGTTTTTTGATCCTATAGTGACATTGCTCATTTCTTTCTCCAAATTAATGCTTAATTTAAGAACAATTATCGAATAAATCAACTGCTGTCTCAGATCATCCGATATTGTGTTTTATATTTTTAAAAAGTCTCGAACACGCTTCCGACCGGAGTCACAAATCCGCAATATTGACATTTTTCAAATTTGGGATTGAGTGTCCTGCCGCATTTACCGCATTTTTTTATACTGATCCTCAACTTGCCGTCCGCCGCTCCGTCGAGTTTATCGATCTCTCTCACTCTTTCTATCAGTGCATCTTCGGTGATATTCTTTTCGTCCTTCAAAAATGTCCACATCGCCACTGTGACAAGCTTTAATTTTTCGAACCTGTTCTGAAGGCTTTCTATATCTGATTTTGAAGCTTTCGAATCTATCTTGACTGTTGTGTTCTGCCCCGAAGGCGGCACAAATCCTATCGGCATAATTCACCTCTCTATGAAATTATTATTCTCGGTCTTATTACTCCCGCACGGATCTGAGTTCTTCCGTTCAGGCTTGCGATCCCTCCCTCGTTCTGAACGAAAAATTCTTTGTAATCCGCGTTCATTTCTTTAAATCCGAAACCTTCTGTGAGCATGAGAGTGAATCCTATATTCTCTTTTCCGGTAACAGCTACGCCGATCTCCTTTCCGCAAAAATCCACCCAGTCTTTGTTCGAAATTGACGGTGCTATCACGCCTTTGACTTTAAACTGACGGGCTGAATCAAGAGTGCTTTTTGTGATCGGTTTAGTGAAAACAACGATCTTTCCCTCGTGTTTTTCGGATATGTTCTTACTGTCGTATGAAAACGAGAGCTGTCCGTAATTTTCTCCCCCGAATCCGATTATGCAGTAAGCATAAGATCCCGTCACTTTCAGATCAACTGAAATATCCTTGTAAACTTTTACAACCTTACCGTTAACAAAAGATTTGAGTACTTCGGGTTTGGATTTGTACTGAACTGTCACAGTTCCCTTCTCAGTGTCGATCGCGGTTATATATCCTGTTGATGAAGATTTGAATGTAAAATGATGACCAGGAACTTTTGTCATTGCTAAACTTTTGTCCGGTTTGGATTTAAAGATCGTATTGAACATATCCATCACGGAATTTCCGGTAGTTTTTGAGGCTATGGTCTGACCTTTCTGCACAAAATCACCGACCTCATGACTGAAATACCTTCTTATTTCCTTAGGCTTGATCTCGAGGTGTTTGGCAACTTCCATGACAACTGGTTCATCGCCGTAATCCTGGATTTCTTTTACAATTATCATTCCGTAGTCATCTATCTTAACAACCTCACCAGTAACATTCGAATTGTAATTCACCGGTACCGGATCACCTTTCTTGGCATACGCGAAGACCGGTTGACCGTATTCAATAATATCTCCCTTTTTGACTTTTATACCGTTTTTTATATCCTCTTTTGTCAGCCTTTCTTCGATTCCCACGAGCTTTCTTATATTTATCATATATATCTTTGGAGGGTTAAAAAGATTCTGAGCTATTACGGTATCAATATTGACATTCATACCTTCCTGAACAAGGATTTCCCCTTTATACGGCAGCGATCTTGATATTTCGAATTCACCTTTAAATATTTCGTTTCTTCCATTTAAGAATCTGTAACTCAGCTCCATTTCCTTTGGCTCTCCGTACAGAGACCTGAAAAGTATAGACGAATCCTTTTTAAAATGGTTCATCCTGCAGTCGAGTAGAATTCCTTTGTCGGTATCTATTTCGAAAACAGTTCCGTTGTTGCCGAAGGAACAGTCTTTTACAGCCTCGAATCTGAAATTTCCGCCCTTTTTTATATAGAAAGCTTCTCCGGGTTTCATTCCCGCAGTTGTTCCGTCGGTAATATCTGTCACAGTAAGAACATACTCGCTTTCTGCAGCTTTATGCTTATCGACCCCGGTGAGAGCTACGACAGTACAGACCTTTGACAGTGTTTCCCTTTCATATACTTCGACTGCCTGATCAGGATCAACAAGCGAAAACATTCCGAGATGAGGTGACTTGAAATACCTGTCAACATAAAGTTCTGTTATTCCGTACGGGCTGAATCCTTCTGAAAGCATGAATATTACATCCTCTGTTTTCTCAGACGAAGAGATGACTCCCCCCGCGCCTATGACCTTGTTGATATCAGAAAGCTGGAATACAACTTCCTTTTTTGCTGTAAGATTGAACACCTCCTCGAACGAGCTAAGACCATGTTCAAAAAACTCTCTTCTTCTTTTATCCAGAAAACCCATCTTGTTGACTTGCATGTTCATAGCTATATGCTGCTGCCACGCAAGCTTAATACCCTCGGCCGCACATGAAAGCTCAATAAATCTCTCGCCCTTCGTCTGAGGTATATATTCGGGATTGAGCATCTTGTTCGATATATAGTCTCTGATCTCATTTTCAGATATTTTTTGAGACAAAGCGTCCATGATCGCCCCGGCTCCTGATTCTTTGAGTATATTCGATATTGAATAGCTCATACCGATATTCGCCGATACGGTACGGTTGATATTATTCTCAATGCAGGAAAAAATGTCGGTGGTTGCTCCGCCGATGTCAACGAGAAGAGTATTTTCCTTATGTTTGTCGTAATAGTTTTTGAGGATAAGCTCAACACCTGTCGGAGTGGGCAGAATATTCTTCGAAACGATCTTTTTTACCTCTTTATATCCAGGAGCATTCTCCATGACATTTTCCATAAAAAGTTGGTGCACTTTGTTCCTGACCGGTTCGAAATTGAATTTTTCAAGAGTCGGTCTGATGTTATCCGTTATGTGAACATGAAAATGTTTTCCGAGAATGTCTTTCACGAACTCTCTCGCTTCTACATTTCCGCAGAAAACCAGCGGGATCTGCTCCTCGGGCATGAATTTAGAGCGCGGCTGTGCTAGTGTGAGGATTTCCGCCTGCCTGAGTATTCCCCAGATCCCTCCCCCGTCAATTCCTCCGGCCATCAGGATCATGTCGGGATGCAGTTCTCTTATCATCCTCATCTTGTCCATTTCTCTTATGCCGTCGTCAACAGTGAACGACCCCGATATTATTGCACCTGCCCCGTAAGCTGTAGCTTCGACGGCTTTTCCCGTTTCGGACTTCGTGAGTCCGAACACGATTACCTGGAGTCCTCCGCCCGCCGAGCTTGTGGCGAGGAACGGGACGGCAAGTTTGCCGTCGGGCGCAGTTAATGTCATGCCCGACTTCTCTTCAATTATCTTAACCGCACTGTTAAGGCCGATATTTACATCCTCATGAGGCTGCTCCACCGTTGTGGGCGCATTCGATATCGCTTTAAAATAATATTTACCTTCCCTCTTTTCAAGCAGAAGACCTTTTGTAGTTGTACTTCCGATATCCGCTATGAGTATAAAATTTTCGTCTGAAAGGCTCTTCATTTCAGCCTCCGGTGTAATTTACAGATTATTTATTCCAGATTAAAAACTTTTGTGTCGGCTGTTGCGTGCACTACGCCGTCAATGAGAAGTTCTGCCTGTACTGAAACCATTTTGCGTCTGATCTCTGTTACTTTTGCTTTGAGTTCAAGTTCTGTGTCGATGGGGACGGGTTTTCTAAACTTGACATATATCTCGGCTGTTACGCCCCTGAGCGATATTTTTCTGCAGGCGTAAATGCTGATCTCGTCGAGAAGTGTCGAAATAATACCCCCGTGGACCATTCCTTTCCAGCCCTGGAATCTTGACGGAACGCTGATTTTACAGCAACTTGTGTTGTCGTCATTAACTGTTATGTCTGCATGCAGTCCGTATTCGTTTAAGTGACCGCAGGCAAAACAGTGTTTATCATCTTCAACTTTCATTTCATTACCTCTGAGAACTTTCTCACAGCCTGCGGGTCATCTGAATTTTCCAGAACATTTCCGATGACGATAAAATCAGCTCCTGCTTCAACGAGTTTCTTCGCGTACTCGGGAGTCCTGATGCCGCCGCCGACGATGACAGGGACTGTTACTTCGGACCTTACCGCACGGATAATTTCCGGCGAGACCGGATTTTTGGCCCCGCTCCCGGCTTCGAGATAGACATATCTCATGCCGATCATTTCTCCGGCGAGAGCGTGAGCAACAATGTTGGGAATGTTCGAAGCGGGCAGCGGCTGCGTCCTGCTGACCCGTTCTACAGAAGTTCTGTATCCGCACTCTATCAGAAGATAAGCGGCCGGGAGTACTTTCAGTCCCATTTTTTTGACGAAAGGCGCAGCTTTTACATGGTGCTCGATAAGGTAGTCGGGATTTCTGCCGCTTATGAGTGTTATAAAAAGTATGCCGTCTGCGTGGGGCGTCACCTGTTCTGATGACCCCGGAAAGAGTATCAGAGGAATATTTGCGCAGTCCCTGATTGCTTTTGCTGTCGAATGTATATCCTTTTTTACGGGCTGACTGCTTCCGAAAAAGAACGCATCGGCACCCTGCTCTTCAAAAATTTTTATCCTTGATGCGATATTATTGTTCTCAAATTTATCAGGATCTATCAGAACTATTAAACCGCCTCTTTTTTCCCCTTTTTTTAACAACACAATAATTTCCTAGCGTTTTTTTACAATATATCTTCTGCCCTTATAGATAGTACTGGAGGTAAGATCATTTATCGCCTTGAACTCACCGATAGTCATCTTATACCTTCCTGCGATCTTTCCGATCGAATCACCCGATCTTGCCTTATAATACTGAAAATTATAACCTTTTATATAAAGAACCATACCGGGATAGAGATATTTTTTGCTTGTATCTTTCGGATTCCACTGCCTCAGATCGGACAAGTTTACATCAAAAAGATCGGCGATCTTTTGTAAGTTATCACCTCTTTTAACTTTATAGTTGATCCTTATGAAGCTTGTCCGTGACTTGCTTGCAGTAGATTTGACTGATTTCTTACTTTTTGAGAACTCTTTCGGGTTTTCTATATAATTTTCGTAAGAGGAAAAATATGTTTTTTCCTCCTCGTTATCAATATCTGCTGTCTCGAGATCGTGGTCTTCCGGGTTTCCGAGAATAACAGCCAAAGAAATAAAATTGGCGAATTTATCTGTGTTAATTGTATTTGTCAGTTCGTCGGCACTAATATCATATCTGCCTTTTTCGAGCAGAGAGGCAATGATTAAAAGGTCGTTATTATTTGATCTTAATGATTTGATCCTTCTTATGACTTCCGCTGTTGAAGCCCCGATATCGCTCCTTATATTCCTGTACTTTCTGATATTTTCCAGACGCCATATTCCGCCGTTCCTGGAACCGTCGTAAAAAGAAGTTTTCGCCGCAGGCAGATAACTGAATATGCTGTTCAGGCCGTTGGTGCTGAGCTTTGAGGTAATAAAATTGATATATTTCTGTGACCGTATAAAAGTTTCTCTGATACCTATTCTGTCGCTCAGGTGATCAATATAATGATCATAGACAGATTTGATAAATTCTTCATCCGCTTTTTTACCAAATTTCGCAAATATATCTTCTGTTTTTTCTTTTAGATACAGATAGGATTGATTGTTCTGTCTGACCGCGATCTTGTCTGAACCTTTTTTTTCTATGACAAGTTCCCGGGGTTCTTTATCTTTACTGAACAGATTTTCATCTGAAAAAAGGGAGGAGTATATTTCGAATATATCCGCGGAGTTTTTAATACTCTGATTGCTGAACTCATCCCAAAAATCTTTCAGCATTACTTTGTCGGAAACCTTGTTATCGCCATACAAATATTCCAGTGTCTCGAGCAGGTTGTCAAAAGTTATTTTTGCAGCGAGCAATTCTCCGTTCCTGTAATGGTTTAAAAGATCTAAAAACTTTCGTTCGCTGTTGTCCAAAATTTCATCTTTATATATTTCCAC
>JAWOER010000199.1:0-4268 GCA_046482655.1 Candidatus Delongbacteria bacterium
ATTCGTTCTCGACCTTTGATGCTGTCTTTCTGATATTGGTCATCGTCTCGATTTTATCGGTAAGTACGGTTATAAGATTGTTGCCTATAGTCTTTTTGACCGATATTTGTTCTATGACCGAAAAAAGTTCATACGCTTTTTTTAAATTCCCGTTCCTGAACATAAGATTTGCATAAATATAATTCAGCGTCAGCTCCTCCACCTTGTTTAAAGGTCTTACGGGGTTCAAAAGGAAGCTTTCACACAGCTCCAGAGCGGTATCCTGTCTTTTAGATACAATACGGTCAAAGATCAAAACGAGGCTTATATCCAGCATGTCATTCGGATAGACGAAATCTGCTTCGAGATATTTATATATATGAACCAGCTTTAAATACAGTTCGGACCTCTGCATAAGTGCGGCATTTTTGTAGTAAGATCTGATATTTTTTAGGGTCAGGACCGAATTCTTATCAAGTTTATTCGAATTTTTTTTCAATTCATGCTCAATAACATCTGTACAGATTTTTACTCTGCCCGTCCTTGTAAGAAAGGTAAGCCGTTTATAGACTACTTTTAAATAATTTTCAAAATCCTTCAGATTTAAAAATATTGCACATGAACGCTTTAAATAACCTGATTTCTTATGTAAAGATATCTGCGATCTGCTGAAACATACACTGTCAGATATTATCTTGGCGTATTCCGGCGATCTTTTTGATATTTTTATATTATTCAAAAGTTCGTTATAGTAAACAAAAGCTTCGTCAAAACTGCCCATTGCAACGAGAAGAAGATAAAGGTCCTGAAGTATCGATACTCTGGTTTTTGTGGTTATCTTAAAGCTCTTATAGTAAAATATCAGAAAATTCTTTCTGTCAACATTTAGATTTTTTTCCTTACAGTATTCTATTGTATCTTTAAGCTGCTTTTTCTTTATTTTTCCTTCTGCTGAAGATTTGATCAGACAGTAGGTGTAGGTGATCAGGCTTCTTTTTTTCTTTTTGCTGTAATAATCTGTCAGCTTGTCGTAGAATTTTTGCCTGTCCTCTTTGGACACCGTTTTAATTACTTTTGTAAAATTCTCGTTCTTTATAAAAAAATACTTGTCGCCTCTTTTGATCTTGAAGTCAATAAGACTCATTCTTTGAAGTTTAACTATGATATTATCAAGATCATCTATGTCGAATATTGTTCTTATTTTCCCGAAATTCGCACCTTCATCGAACTTCCCGGCTATAAAAAGAAAAATAAATTTTTCGTTTAGCGTAAGATTAGCAAATCTAGCCTGGTAAATATCCACGATCTTGGAATTATAATTTATTCTTTCGGGAAATTCGAACTCATATCTGTCCTTTTTCTTTGTAAAATATTTGTGTGAGATCAAGAACTCCAGATAACTTTTAATAAGGAACATATTTCCGTTACTCTCTTTCATAACATAAGGAAGTATCCTGTCGTCGATTTTGTCCGGATCTGTTTTTAAAAGAAAAGCTATATAATCCTTTACCTCTCCAATTTTAAGGTTTTGTATATAATATCTTTTTGGGGGAATAAGATAATATATCTCTTCGTACTCCTTTAGTTTTGATCTCGAGGATTCGAGTTCATCTATATCTATGGTCATGATTATAAAAACGGGCGATGTAACAGCAAGGTTAAGAACAAAAGACATTAACTGTTTCCCTGTTTCATCAAGATTTATTACATCATCTATCAGCAGCATTAGTGACTGTTTTAGTGACAAATTGTCAAAAACACTTTTCAGCACCGTTCTGGTTTTGAAAAGTATTTCTTTATCCTGCAGAAACGCTCCTTCGGAATCTATAAGTTCACTCGCCCGTATAAAAATATTTCTGCTTTCATCACTCTTATCCAAAAAACCGATAAGCCCGAAGATCAGTTTTCGGAAAAATATATTTACAACACTATCCTCTTTTTCCACTGTAAGCAACAGCGAAGGTATCCTGTTCAATTGCGCTTTTACATTTAAAGTGTCTAAAAGCTCCGTTTTGCCGTTCCCGTTCTCGGATATCACGGAGTTGAACATGCCTGTCCTTTTTTCTGTTCTCAAACAAAAATTCAGATATTCGTCCTGAAGATCGCTCAAAAGACCATCTTTATCATAAAAATCCGTATTGAATATGGTCTCCATTCTTTCTTCAGACTCCCGTATGTTCATTTCCAGTGCGGTTTCCAAATAGAGAATAAGCTGCTGTGCATTATTGATCCTGTCCTCTTTTCTTGCTGCACAAAGGTCTTTTATAAGATTTTTCACAAAGTTCTCGCTTATGGACTTAAAGGCGGGTTCTTCTCTAAAAGATTCCTGAAGCTTCTTTTTCATTATCTCTTTTACAGATTTGCATTCATCAAACGGAAGCTTTTTTGAAAATATATAGTATATGACCATTCCGAGAGAGTAGAGATCGACCCTGTAATCGATCTCTTTTTTCATAAGCACTTCCGGAGCGATATAGACCAGCGTACCGCGGACCTTTCCCGAAAAGTCCTCCGCAAAGTTTGCAAGACCGAAATCCATTATTTTTACCTTAAACCTGTCATCTTCTCTAATAAGAAAGATATTGTCGGTCTTGATATCAAAGTGGATAATATGCCTGTTATGAATATAGTTCAGCCCTCTTGCGATCTGGAGAAGTATTTCAAGTTTCTCATTATAGGTAAGACCAGGAAAGGCTGTGGTAAGGTTTTCGCCTTCCACGAACTCCATAGTAAAGAAATATGTGTCAGTCTCTTTATAAACATCCAGGTCATGGACTTTTATGATATTTTCATGCTTTAACTGACTGACGAGCTTAAACTCATTTTTGAACCTGTCTATAGCCTTATTGGAAAAAAACTTATCCTTAATAAGTTTGAGAGCCACGACTCTGTTTTCGACATAATCTTTAACAAGGTAAACATTACCCATGCCTCCCTCACCCAAAAGTCTCAGGATCTCATATCTGTCATTTATTTTAAGACCGGGTTCCATAAGCTCCTGTCAATATCATACCGAAAGAGGATACATTTTAATTATATCCTTTTTTGATTTTCCGAGTATCTTGTATTTTTTTCCTACTCTGATAAAAGATTCGAGAGCTTTTTCTATCTGTTCTCTGTCCAGTCCCGCCGATATCTGAGTTCTGATACGGGCTTTTCCCTTTGGGACAACAGGGTAAAAGAATCCTATGGCATAAACACCTTCTTCGTAAAGATCTCTGGAAAAATCCTGTGCAAGTTGAGCGTTAAAAAGCATTATGGGAACTATAGGGCTTTCACTCTTTGTTAAAATAAAACCTGCTTTTGTCAGCTCTTCGCGCCAGAAACGGGTGTTATTGTGCAGTTTGTCCCTTCTGTCCGTGCTTTTGGACAAAAGATCGAAGACCTTTAGCACACCCGCAACAATAGCGGGTGACATGGAATTTGAGAACAGGTAGGGCCTTGATCGCTGTCTTAACATATCAATAAGCTCCTGACGCCCCGAAATACACCCGCCGGAGGCTCCTCCGAGAGCCTTACCGAATGTTGTAGTTATCAGATCGACCTTCCCTATCATACCATGCTTTTCATGCGTTCCTCTGCCAAGCTTCCCGATAAAGCCTGTCGCGTGAGAATCATCTATCATGACCAGAGCTTTATACATTTCCGCCAACTCGCATATTTTATCGACCTGAGCTATAACTCCGTCCATGGAAAAAACACCGTCAGAGACGATCAGTTTTATTTTTGAATCTTTGGCCTCTTCGAGTTTTTCCTGCAGATCGTCCATATTGTTGTTCGCATATCTGTATCTTTTTGCCTTACATAATCGCACCCCGTCAATTATTGAGGCGTGGTTGAGAGCATCGGAAATGATAGCACAGTCCTCATCTAAAAGGGCTTCAAAAACACCCAGGTTGGCGTCAAAAGCGGAAGAATACAGTATAGTGTCATCCATACCCAAAAATTCAGACACCTTATTCTCAAGTTCTTTATGTATATCCTGCGTACCGCAGATAAACCGTACGGATGACATACCGTATCCGCGTTCTTTCAGCCCTTTTATACAGCCTTCGATCACATCGGGATGATCCGAAAGCCCCAGGTAGTTGTTCGAACAGATATTTATAATATCCTTTCTCGTGCTGCCCTCACTTCCCTCAACAGTTATTACTCCCGACTGTGGTGATATGCGCAAAAAAGATGCGATGAAAATGGTACTTCGAAAACGCCGCCACCGCCGCAAGTGTTTCCAGCGGGAGTGGGTCCGCCAGGTGGGTGTCGATGTAGTCCATCGTCCGGTTGATCCG
>JAWOER010000153.1:0-2674 GCA_046482655.1 Candidatus Delongbacteria bacterium
GCCCGTCTATCTTATAATCCTTATCAAATGTTACTTTCCCCTCTATCTCTTTATCAAGACCGGCAATGATCTTTAAAAGACTCGATTTACCTGCTCCGTTAAGGCCCAAGACACCTATTTTTGCGCCATAGTAGAACGACAGCCAGATATTGTTGAGCACTTTTTTTTGGGGCGGATAGACTTTACTTACACCCTCCATAGAAAATATTATTTTGTGATCAGCCATTTTTTTCCTTTATATTTAAGAATTTTATCTTAAAAAATGAGCCAGCAACCCTGCAAAAACAAGTGCAGGAAGCATATTGAGTATTTTAAGTTTTTTGATATCGAGTATAGTTATGCCGAGCCCGATGAGCATTAGACCGCCTACAGCAGAGACCTCATTGACGACCGATTCTGTAAGATATATCTGAACTGTTCCTGCCAGAAGAGTAAGTCCGCCCTGATAGATAAAAAGAGGAACTGCAGAAAAAAGAACACCGATACCGAGACTTGAAGCGAGAGCCATTGCCCCGAAAGCATCGAGTACGGATTTTGCCATTAAAAGAGTGGGCTCTCCGCCCAGTCCTTCTTCGATCGAGCCGAGAATTGTCATCGAACCCATACAGAACAGCATGAATGCGGTCACAAATCCTTCGGTGAATTTATCGTTTTTCGATCCTATCCTCTTTTTGCCCCATTCGCTTAATTTTTCCATCCGGGATTCGATGTTTATAAGTTCTCCTGAAATTGATCCGAGCACTATTGAAAATACGAGAATGAGAACATTCTCTGTTTTTGCAGCCATGGTCAGTCCGATATAGAGCGTGAAGAGACCTATTCCCTGAAATGTGGTTAACTTTATCCTTTCCGGCAGTCTGGAATGAACCGCGATCCCTACAAGCGCGCCGCCGATAACCGTTCCCGTATTTACGATCGTTCCTATCAATTAGAACCCGTAAACATTAATTTTCAATTCTTCATGCAGAACTTCATATATCCTGTCGCCTTTGAAGTATATTTCAGAATCAGTTCTGTAGAGCATATCCTCTCCTTTAAGCTGAGGTATGACAACCCTTTTTACGAACTTGCCGTCTTCAAATATATCAGCTATGAAATCGTGCTGATCCTTTTCTGTCCTTTTTACTGAGGGACAAACAATAAGCCTGTTGTATTTATCAAAGAACAGAGCGTTAATTGATTTCTTATATACAGGTTTTGTCGAAACAGTATCTCTCTCATCTTTGGTTTTTGTTACCGAAATAGGAAGACTTTTGATCTTTGACAATTCAGCCTCATTGTAACTTGCCGGACTGTATTCTTTTACGATCTCTCCTGTTCTGTTGCCGTCTGTATCAAAGATGTTTATTTTATATTCATTTTCTGAGTTTTCAGCTACGAATATCTTACCTTCTCCATATGCGTATTTAGTCATGAATTCAAAAAAAACCGGATTGTCTTTGTCCAGTTTAGCAGAATATTCTCTTAGTAGGGCAGTTTCTTCAAGTTTTTTATTAAGTATCGAAAGATTATTTGTAACCAGAATTCCTTCGTCCGTTTTTTCACCGTTGCTTACATATGACACGAACCGGTCGTCCGATACTGCCCTGAGATTTTCTCCGAGACTGAATTTGCCTGTTTTATCTTCGAAATAATCTATGAATTTTCCATCATTTGTGTACCTGATAACAGTGTTTGTATAAGTATTTTTAATATAAAGCGTATCTTTCATAATGGCAAAATCAACGGCATTTAAAAACTCGCCTTTACCCGTTCCTCTCGACCCGAAATACCCGATATATTCTCCGTTTGCGTCGAACTTAATTATTCGTTCAAGCCTCGGATTAAAAAGGTAAAGTATCCCTTCGCTGTCAACTTCAATATCGCTCACGACCGTGAATTTTCTGTTATAATCTTCTGCCTTTTCGGCTTTGAATCCCCCGTCAATTGTAAAAAGCAGCTCGATATGCATTTTTTCATATTCAGGTTTTTTGGAACATGATATTAAAATTATCACAAATATTATTACAGCGGCGGTCTTTAGTTTGATCATAAACCTGTCTCTTTTATATTCTGTCGTGAAAAATAAGAAATATTTCAGCTTTTATCTATTCAAATTTTTTATATATTACACATAAAAACTTCGGAAGTATTATGAATAACTCAAGATCGCTTATATCAAACGCTGCGGACACCTTCTCGAAAAATGAGGTTTCAGGCAGTATCTTTACCGGCTTTGACGGATTTATCGACAATATTTTACGCCCCGTACAGAACAGGACGGACAGCAGAAATTTTGAACCTATCAATGACATAAGTACATTTTCGGAACGGATTTCTTTTGGCGCGGGAAAAAGCACCAACATCGAAATAGTAAAAGAAAGATCAAGTATGGGCGGAAACGGTCCGATAATGGCCGATTCACTTTCGCTGCTCGGCAATTCGATCGACATCGTCGGGGCTTTCGGTAAGGATAAGATTCTGCCCGTATTCAGACCATTTACCGAGGGGTGCAGGACAGCTTTGACTTTGTGCGAACCGGGCATCACGGATGCGTTCGAGTTCAATGACGGAAAGGTCATGTTCAATTACCCTCAGAGCGTTCTCAACATCAGCTGGGACCTCATTACTGAAACTGTCGGTCATGAAAAATTGAAAAACATGATCGAAAATAACGATCATCTTGCCCTTGTTA
>JAWOER010000283.1:0-8274 GCA_046482655.1 Candidatus Delongbacteria bacterium
GGTCAGCTTGCCGTCAAAATAACCGCGGCGGCGGGCGCGGGTGGGCAATGTGTTGCGCAGGGCGTCGTAGTCGCCATGATTGAGTACGTCGCCCAACGCCGGCTTGGCCGGCAGGTTGCCGCTGAATCTGGCGTCTTCGGCCCCCGGCCCGCTGATATTCACTTTCCGCGTTTTTACCCGCACCGGCTCACCGGGCACGATGGTCAGGAGCAGTTGCGGCTGGGTGTCAGCATCGCCTGGCTCTAATTGCCAACTGATCTCTGGGTTGTAATAACCCAGCGCCTGCAGTGCTTCACTGGCCTGGCTTACCGCAGTGGGGGCATAACGCCGCAGATTATTGTCGCTGCGCCCTTCCACATCACCAATAAACGCTTCGGCGTTATCCTGCAATTGTGGATAATCGCCCTGCACCTGCATAAAGCCGCAAGCTATGGAGGTTCCGGAGAGCATTTTATTGCTTACCTGCTTGTCGGAGCTATTTATGGTCTTCCCAATTCAGCTCTTGGTTTAATTGGAGGATTTTTGGTCGGGAGCAGGAAAGAATTTATTTTCGGCGAAACCACTTTGGAAAAAGAGCGGCCTTTAAACAGCACCAGAATAAGATAAAAACGGATTTGCTCAATGAAATCAATAAACCTTACTTCAGCGCATGGCCGTTGATGATCCTGAAATTGAAATCCTTGTTCATTTTTTCTTCGTAGATATTCCTCATGCGCCGCAGAGTTACCGGGTTCGCGCCTGAAATATCGTCTGTTTCGGCAGCATCCTTAGAGAGATCATACATTTTATAGACAGGCCCTTCGGATGTCGGCGTGATATCGAGCTTGTAGTCTCCTCTTATAAGCGATCTTGATATTAAAGGATATATCTCTTTTTCTAAGTTTAGATTTTTGGAAGGGATCTTTTCTTTATTAAAAAAATACAGATCCTCCCGTGTTCTTAGTACAGAAATATCGGTAAGTATAATATTCTGCATAACAAATTCGGGCGCAAAAAAAGAAACTCCCGCCATGTCCTCTTTATTATATTTTACATCTGCGGCATCAAGTACGGTAGGAACTATATCGAGCAGCGAGTAATGGTTCTTTACCTTTCTTTCTATCTCAAATCCCGGATAACTCAGCATCACAGGTACTTTATAATCAGCAGCTTTTAGTCCCGCTGTTCTTTCCGGAAGTCCAAAAACACAGATCACGGTATTATCCATCCTGCGGTTCTTTTTGAGCGCTGCGGTAATTTTTCCGATCTCGTCATCAAGGATCTTTAAATTTATCTCTGTTTTACTTTCTGAACCGGTAAGACGGTAATAGGGATAAGGAAAAAGATCTGAATGATCGGGAATTGCTTTGAACAGTATAAATGGAGACGATCTGTTTTCGATAATTTCATCCGTTACACCGCTAAAATAACTATTATCCCTGTATTCATCAAGGATCAAAGCCTCCTTAAAAGCAGGCATAATGAACTTATTGGCAAATAGAACAGGCGACAAAATATGAAACAGCAGCACGCGGGATCTTACCTGCAGGCTTTTGGCGGGGAATTTTACAAAGGAATTTTTTTTTGGACCGAGATGCCTCACCGCCAGTTCACTATTGGTAAAGTATCCTATATTATAGCCTTTTTTTTCCAGACGGGAAAAGACCGTTTTCTGCCCGAGCCCGTAGGATGCATAACCGCCCGAATATCCCTCCTTTTCGGGATGAAGAGATGTTAGTGCGCTGACAAGAGCCGGTTTGGGATCATTTATCACAGAATAAAAATTTTCAAAAATATATGCATTTTGTTTTAATGTAAGGATGGCCTCTTTATCTTTAAGGTGCCTGCGTGAAAAATGATGATGTTTTAAATTTTGGACAGCGATCAGAATGATATTTTTTTGTTCCGATCCTTCTTCTGCGTTCAGATATCCGAAATTAAAAATAAAAACCGCCGACAAAAGAATTGCGGCAAAATATCCGGTAATCCTCTTTGCTCCCTGATATATAGATAGATTTAATGACATATTATGGATGCTCATAATTATTATGACGCCAAAAAACACCGTAAAGTACATTGGCGAAAATTTATCTTTAACAAAAACGAACAGCGAAGAAAACCAGAAGGATTCGTTCAAAAGTGTCTCTTTGTATAACAGCGGATTGTTGATAAGTTCTCTGGAAATAAGGACAAAGAATATTAAAACAGCTATAAAAAAACACTTGATAAAGTATATGGAATATTTTTTTACCTCATTTTCAAAAAAGTATGCATATTTTTTCTTCTTTTTTGCGAGTATTCCGGCACTCAAACCGCCTATGACGAACCCGAGCAGAGTATATCCGAAAAACACTTTCAAATGCTGTAAAAAATAAACTGTTTCGAATTCTTCGGGTTTATCGGACAGAAAAAATCCTGTTATGAACAAGGACCAGACAATAAAAAGCGAAGGTAATGTATTTTTGATTATTTTAAAGATCATCATTCTGTAGCTTTCAGATCTTTGGTCTTGAATTTTTGTGCAAAAAGATCCCATGAAACAATGGTTAAAGCTGCAATAAGAGGTCCGACAAGAAAACCGGACATTCCAAGCCAAGCAATACCCCCTATTGTTGAAATAAGCATCATAACAGGGTGTAACCCGCTTCTGTCGCCGGAAACCTTGGGTTTGATAATGAACTGGTTAACAGCAACGGCTCCGGCACCCAGTACCAGCAACAGTATTCCCTTTGTGTAGTTCCCGATAATTATCTGGAATATTGCCACAGGAACAATTACGCCGTTCGATCCCAGAACCGGGATCATAGACAGGATCACCATAATGACACCCCAGAAAAAAGGGGAATTTATTCCCATTATAGAAAACAGTGCTCCGGCATAAACTCCTTCGGCCACACCTATCAGGAAGGTGTAGATCACAATAGTATCTGTTATCTTGATCAGCTCATCAACAGCCTTTTTTTCATCTGCCCGTTCAAAAGGAAGAACATTTCTGATCTTTGAAGACAGTTCCCTGTTTTCCAAAAAAAGAAAAAAAAGTATGAACGGTGTAATAAAAAGATGCATAATAAAAGATGTCAGATTAAAAAATGCAGACTGAATTATGCTTAGAGTAAAGCTGCTGGCGGACATAAGAATATCACTGCTGACCTCTCTGATCTTTTCCATATCGAGGGTATTTATCTCTTTGGCCAACAGGTCTCCTAAGACGGGAATTTTAAGAGAGAGCTCTTTTAAGGATTCTGAAGTGAGCATCCTTTGTATTTCGGGCATTTTTTCCATAAGCAGCTTATAGTTCTCGGTAGCTTCAAAAGAAACCATCGTACCCACAAAAAAAAGTGGGATCGATACAACAAAGATTACCAGTGTTACTGTTATCGCCGATGCCTGTTTCCTGTTTTTTGTTTTTTCGAGAAAAAATGCGAACGGTTTTCTGAATATTATATATAGGACAAACGCAAGAAATATGTCTATCAAAAATGGAAGCAGAAGTTTTAAAAACGCAAACGATATAAGCAAAAGAAAGCCAATAAAAAAATAATCGTTTATCTTATATGTTTTCATTCCAACAATACTCCTAAATATATTTTCTGTCCAAACTTCTGTACTGCACTGCTTCAGCGATATGCTCTACAGATATATTCTCACTTCCGTTTATATCGGCGATAGTCCTTGATACCTTGAGTATCCTGTTATATGCTCTTGCGGACAGCGAAAGTGAATCTATTGCTCTTTTGAGTATTGAATCTGATGCAGTGTCAAGGGCGCAGAATTTTTTGAGATCCTTCTGGGTCATGCCTGAATTACAGTAGATCTTTCTACCTTTGTACCTCTCGTTCTGAACATTTCTTGCCTGTATCACTCTTTCTCTGATCGAACTGCTATTTTCGGCGGCCTTTTTTTCGGAAAGCTCATCATATTTAAGGGCAGGGACCTCTATATGTATATCGATCCTGTCCATTAACGGGCCCGATATTCTGCTCAGATAACTCCTGATCTTGTGGGGCGGACAGCTGCAGTCTCTTGTCGCGTCTCCATAGTAACCGCACGGACATGGATTCATGGCCGCGACCATCAGAAAATTCGAGGGGAACTTTAGCGTGCCGGACGCACGAGCTATTGTAACCTCCCTGTCCTCCAGAGGCTGACGCATCACTTCGAGCACATTTTTCTTGAACTCCGGCAGCTCATCCAAAAAAAGTACGCCGTTGTGAGCAAGACTGATCTCTCCCGGTTTCGGAAACCGTCCCCCGCCGACTAGGGCGGAATCGGATATTGAGTGATGGGGCGACCTGAATGGTCTGGTGGCCATTATGCCTTTTTCATGCGGCAAAAGGCCTGCCACCGAGTATATTTTTGTAGTCTCGAGTGCCTCATCCAGACTCAGATTGGGCAGGATGGTGGCGAACCTTTTGGAAAGCATGGATTTTCCGCTTCCGGGCGGTCCTATCATAAGAATATTATGTCCGCCCGCAGCTGCTATCTCTAGGGCTCTTTTTACATGATATTGACCTTTCACTTCCGAAAAATCGATCTCCCACTGGTTCATTTCTTCAAAAAGTTCTTTAACATTTATCTTTTTCGGACCGATCTTTTTTCTTCCGTTAAAATATTCTGTCACTTCTGTCAGATTGGCGACAGGATAAATATCAATTCCGGGTATCACAGCAGCCTCTTCCGCATTTTCTTCCGGAATTATTATGCCTTTGTATTTCTTTTCCGACATCACTGCTATCGGGAGCGCTCCCCTGACAGGTCGCACGGTTCCGTCGAGTGACAGTTCTCCCAGTATCACATAATCTTTTGTTTTTTCTATATCCAGCTGCCCAGTTGCCCCCAGAATGGCCACAGCAATAGGAAGGTCATATGAAGAACCCTCTTTTTTTATATCCGCAGGCGCAAGATTTACAGTGATCTTCTTTATTGGAAAAACATATCCGGAGTTCTTTATTGCGGCGTTGATCCTTTCTTTACTCTCTTTTACGACACTGTCCGGCAGCCCGACGATAGAAAGCGCGGGAAGCCCTCTTTCCAAATGAGTCTCCACCTCTACAGTATAGGCGTCAAGGCCGATCACAGCCGCAGACAAAACCTTAGCTAACATTTGATGCTCCTTGTCATATGCTTCAAAATTACTTTAATTGTGAATTAAAGTCAAACAGAAATCTAAAAATTCTAATATTTTAAAACTGTTTATTAAAACTTGTTTTGATGTCAATAATATCTTAAATTTCTGCTTACGGAGCATAAAAACAGCATTAATCAGAGCCGCTTACCCGCCATCCTCCCTTCTTTAAATTTGGTTGCAAGTGGCCCTCACATTGATTAAATTACACTAAAATTAATAAATTTGGAGCGGATAACATGTCAAAAATGAAAGTCCTCGCAAAATTAAAGCCCGAAAAAGGTATATGGATGACAGAAAAGGATATACCCGAACCGGGCATAAACGAAGTGCTTATCAAGATAAAAAAAACAGCGATCTGCGGAACTGATCTGCATATATACAATTGGGACGAATGGTCTCAAAAAACGATCACAACAGGACAGACAATAGGCCACGAATATGTGGGAACTGTTGCAGCAATGGGAGAAGGTGTAAAACATTTCCGGATCGGTGAAAGGGTTACAGGAGAAGGTCATATCGCCTGCGGACACTGCAGAAACTGCCGCCGCGGAAAAAAACATGTTTGCGAAAACACGCTGGGAATAGGAGTTAATATCGACGGTGCATTTGCAGAATATGTAAAGGTACCCTCAGAAAATGTCATGAAGATCAACCGGCGGATCCCCGACGATTATATCGCGATCATGGACCCTTTCGGTAATGCGACCCATACTGCACTGTCTTTCCCCGTTATCGGAGAAGATGTCCTTATAACCGGAGCCGGATTGATCGGAAGTATGGCCGTGGCTATCTGCAGGTTTGCAGGGGCGAGACACATCGTTGTAACCGACATAAGTGAGTACAGACTCGATATAGCAAAAAAGATGGGTGCTACCAGGGCAGTCAATCCGCTTAAGGCATCTGTAGCTGATGTAAAAAAGGAACTGGGAATGGTAGGATTCGATGTCGGACTTGAAATGAGCGGTTCACCTGTAGCTTTTAACGATATGGTAGCGAACATGTACAACGGATCAAAGATCGCGCTTTTGGGAATATTACCTTCCACTACACAGGTAGTCTGGAGCGACATAATTTTTAAGGCTCTCACCCTCAAAGGTATATACGGCCGGGAAATGTTCGAAACATGGTACAAGATGGAACAGATGCTTATTGCAGGACTTAACCTCGATCCTGTAATAACACACCATTTTAAAATAGACGAATTTCAAAAAGGATTTGATGTAATGGCCAGTGGAGAATGCGGCAAGGTCATTCTCGACTGGGAGTAATTGTGGCTCTAATTGTCCAAAAATACGGGGGAAGCAGTCTGGCTACCCCTGCACTTATCCGGTCAGTTGCAGCAAGGATCGCTCAAAGATCCCGTTCGGGAGATAAAATAATTGTTGTAGTCTCTGCGACCGGGAAGACCACAAATGCACTCGAGACCAAGGCTTACAGCGTGGCTTCGGACCCCGACCCGAGGGAAATGGATATGCTTATCTCTGTAGGAGAAAGAGAATCTGTATCTTTGATGGCTATGGCCATAAATGATATTGATCCCGGTCTTGCAGTTTCTTTTACAGGCTCACAGATCGGTCTCATCACAGACAACAACCACGGCAGTGCCCGAATATTGGAAATAAAGGGCGACAGACTAAAGCAGGCTCTCGACCTGGGCAAAATACCTGTAATTGCCGGTTTTCAGGGGGTAAGCACAGAAAAACAGATAACTACTCTCGGAAGGGGAGGGTCTGACACAACAGCTGTTGCCGTTGCTGCCGCCCTGAAAGCTGATGTGTGTGAAATATACAGCAATGTAAAAGGGGTATATACTGCCGATCCTGAACTGTGCACGGAGGCGGTACTCATAAAAGAATTAGATTATGATTCCATGCTCGTCATTTCTTCTATGGGTGCCAGGGTTTTGAAAAATGAAGCCGTAGAATATGCAAAGAGGCTGGGCGTCAGGATAATGACCGGATCCGCATTCGACGGAAAAATGGGTACTATCATATCAGATTCTGTTATGAACCGCGACAAAATAATCTCCATAATCAGCAATTGTTCTTTATGTTACAGATATTTTGATAAAAACCAAAATATACCCGATAATATTAAAAAGATAAGGTATTTTCAGAGCGGTCCCGCTTTATCTTTTGCGGTGCTGGACAGAAAAGCGGCCTTGAAAGAGGAGACCGACTGCTATTCTGTTGCAATTGCGGGAGCGGGAATAAAAAGTGAGGATGCAAAAATAAGACAGACTCTCCAAATACTCAAAGACACAAATGATGTAATAGCTTTTGACATTTCTGAACTTAAGATCGAATTTTTTTTAAAATACAAATGTATGCAAAATGTTCTGATCCTTTTGCACAGTCTTTTTTTTGACGGAAAATCGTAGTATTTAACACCAAAAATTCTTCAATTTTTTCTTGCAAGAACTTCAAGTTTTATTATATTTCTATTCTTTATGCGTTACAGTTAATGTTGGAGGTTTTACGCATGTTCGACATAAATAAAACAGAAAATCTTTTTAAAGATAAGATAAAAGGTTTTTTAAATCAGAATTCTTTTAACACCTGGATAAAACCTATTAAAATAGTTAATATTGAAAATGACACCGTATCATTTCAGGTTCCTTCAAAAATTCACATTGATTATATAAAGGGCCAGTATAAAAGTGTCTTTGAAAAAACATTGGGCGATATTTTAGGAAATGAAAACAGTGTCTTAAAATTTCTGATAGATGCGGAAACAGATTTTAATCTGGATCAAAAACAAAAAGAACACACCGTGATCCAAACATCCAGAAAAAGCTCTAAAAACAGGCTTGGACCCTACAAAGAAACCTCGCTGAACCCTAAATACACTTTTGATAATTTTGTTATGGGTAACGGGAACGAAACCGCCTATGTTTCCTCTATGCAGGTAGCCAAAAATATAAAAAACACGCAATACAATCCTCTCCTCATCTTCGGAGGGGTGGGCCTGGGAAAAACCCACCTCGTTTCTGCAATCGGAAATTATGTATTTAATCACAACACTTCTTTAAAAGTTATATATCTGACTTCTGACCAGTTCGTTACACAAATGTTTTTTCATATCAAGAACAAAACGATTGATACATATAAACAATTCCTGAGTTCAAAAGATCTTATCATAATTGATGATGTCCAGTTCTTTGCAAA
>JAWOER010000081.1:0-8725 GCA_046482655.1 Candidatus Delongbacteria bacterium
AGCCGAAAGTGTCGAATCTCGAAGGCAATATGAAAATATCCGCTGAAGAATATATTTTTGGAAGATCCGCATGGTTGACCCATCCGAGAAATTCAGCTTCCGGAAGTTTTTCTTTAAGCTCCTGTTCAGCAGGTCCGGTTCCGGCTATCACGATCCTGACATCTTTGATCTTCTTTTGCACAGTGCGGAATATTTCAGGAAGCTCGAATACGCCTTTCTCCTTACTTATTCTTCCCGCATAAAGTATTGTAGGAACCTTTCTTTCCTCTACGCTATACGGACGGAACATTTCATTGACCCAGTGGGCCGTTACGAACACTTTTTTTCTGTCAAATCCCATTTCCTTACTGATCAGCCATTCTTTCTGATCATTATTAAGCACGAAAAGATTATCAAAGGCACTGTAATAAGCCCTCAAATACCTTCTCGCTCTGTTGATCTCATGGATATCGAATCCGAGAACATCTTTGGCGAAGGTGATCCAGTCGGTGTGAATATAGAAATGTGCAGGAACTGTAAAAGCGTGCTTCAGGTAAAGCGCAGCCGCCCCCATAATACCTTCTGTCGAACAGATTATCCTGTCGTATTCCCCGTCCTGAAAAACTGAATGTATCTTTAAAAAATTCGGTATCCTGATCGGCTGCTGCTTGTAGAATGGAAGTACAAATTCCATTTCTGGTTTGATCACGATCAGATTGTCGTCAGGTTTAACCGCATTTGAGCAAACAAGGAGGTCTATGGGAAGATCTCTTTTTTTAATTTCCTCATGCATTGCCTTCAATGACATCGAAACACCGTTCTTATCCTCAAAAGTATCGGTCATCCAGAGCATCCGTTTCGGATGTTTGTATTTACCCGTCTTTTCAGCGAAATCATTGTATAGAGGCCTCAGATGAGTAAGTGATTTTGCACTTGTAAAATTAGCCGCGAGAATTATGAGCGAAGTCAGCATGGGAAATGAAAGTCCGTCAAGGAATTTGGGCACATCAGGTGTCGTCATGTTTTTGTCTTTTCTGCCGCCTTTCCCCGAGTATGACCTCATATCGCTTGGGAGTTCAAGAAAATTTATAATATTATCAAGCGAAGTCTTCTCGAATTTCTTCTCAAAATCTATCTCGTTAAGTTTTTTTGAAAGTCTCGAAAAAAGCACATTGTTAAGTCTGTTAGAAATTGATGTGATGTGATCCTGGAATAGTGCTATAGTATCGGCTGATCCTGATTTTCTTGCTTCGGCGATCTTCACGGCCGAATCGAATATTGGTTTGTAGGCCTTGGGAACGAACAGCTTTCTGAAATTTGAAGGTATTTTGCCGTTGAATGATTTGTGGAACACATCGATGAAACTTATTGTAACTTTATGACGCTGGATCTCAGAAATTGCATTTGAAACAAGAAAAGCAAGAACCTTATCCATAGTGGATCCTTTGTGAAGCAGCATTCTCGTAAGCCCCGGATCTTTGAAATTAAGACATACCTGATTAAAATAGTCTAAAAAAGCCACAGTCAGCTTTTCTGTATTCTGATCTGAACCGTAAACAGCTGTATTGCCTTTTTTAATAGCTTCAAGAGCAAGTTCAGAAAGCGGTTCTTTCTTCCTTCTCTCTTTAAGGTCCGGAACATGCAGGTAACAGCCTGACTGACCTGCAAAAATACCCATGTGACTGTCCGATCCCCCGGTAAATGTTTTTCTGTACGGGTCACTGCAGTATTCCGACAGATCGATCTTATATTTTGCAGCAAGTCTGTCAATATCTTCCCTGCTCAGGTCTTCAAGCCATGATCTTACAAGCAGATTCTGCCAGGTATTTCTCTGTCCGTTAATGATCTCGAATCTTTCGAACAGCAGTGCGGTTTTCATGAAAAAATTATACGGCGGAATACCGTCTGACTTGTACTGGAATAAGGGGTGGGCCCATACGGTCGGAATATCATTCTTTTTTGCGTATTTCAGGAACTTATAAAGGTCTTCCTTAAGCTCAAACAGTTTGATTTCCTGTTCTTCACTGAAACCGTAGGCAAGCACATGAATACCAATATCATAATCCGGGGCTACGCAGCTGAACTCAGCTCCGATCAGCATATCCGTGCCCTTTTTGATCATATCGAAATTCGATCTTGCGTTATTATGGTTCGTAACGGTATAAACATCACAGCCGTTACTCTTAAGAGTTGAGATCAGATCTTCGGTTTTAAGCCATGTCTCGGGAACACTCAATATTCTTCCAAGAAGTTCGTCAGGCACATTACTATTGTGGTCATGGCAGTGGAGATCTATCTTTAAAATTTCGTTTTGCGGAAACTTTTCGGATTCGGTTTTTAAAAACTTCTGAAGCTCCTTTCTCAAACCTGTCTGAAAAAGCTTTTCTTTCTTCAATTTTCTCTCCGTTCATATTTGTTTTTTATGAGTTCTACTGTATTCAAAGGTCCCGCGAGGATAAGCCTGTCCAACAACCATGCAGGTATTCTTTCGTTCAATTTGATCCTGCCCTGAATTTTCAGTCTGCTTTTACTTTTTCCTGATTTTACTACCTCAAGCTGCTCTTCAAAATCATCTATTCTCACTTTATTATTAAACGGTTTGTGAGAATCCGCAGTAAAAGATTTTGAACTAATGAGTCTCTTCCCATCTGATTTATGAGTTGCGACCCTGGTTACCATGTCCCTGTCGGAAAAAGGCCACGGCGTATTAATTACTGAATAGTGTATTGTGACAGAATCTGAATAACTTAAGATATCAAGTGAACTTATATTTTCAAAAAGTTCGGGAAATTTCTTAAAATCAGTCAGGAAGCTGTAAACGGAATCCGCGTTACAGTCGAGATCAACTTCTATTTTGTAGAATTTATCCGAATTGCCTTTAGTATAGGCTTTGAAATATTTTCCGGATTTCTTAAGCTGCCACCCGTCATCTCCCGAAATAAGAGAAGTGAAAGCCACGAACATTATTAAGACAGCTGTTTTCATTGCGTGAAATTTAACATCCTAATGTTCGCGTTTTGTCAGCTTTTTGTTAGATGATCATTAGAAAACAAAACCCCACTTGACTTTTGAACATATGTTCGTTATATTGCCACCGTGTTTAAAAAAAGGAGCATAAATGCCGAGACCGCAAAAGAACAGGATCATAAAAGAACCGCCGGTATTCGCAAAATTCAAACCGATAGGACTTCCTGGAAGGGTCATGGAAAAAGTAATACTTACCCTGGATGAGTACGAGGCTTTCAGACTGTCTGACTTTGTAGGCATGAGTCAGGAAGAGGCTGCAGAAGAGATGGAGATATCAAGACCCACTTTCACAAGGCTTATCGAAACGGCAAGAAAAAAGATCGGAGAAATGATAATAAGCGGCAAAATGCTCGTCATTGAAGGCGGCAGCATACATTTTAGAGAAAATCTTATAAAATGCCGCAATTGCGGTCATATGTTCAATATAAAAATTGAAGACAGTATTACCGAATGTCCCTCCTGCGGTTCAGGCGAAATGATAAATCTCGCCGGCGGGTTCGGACACGGAAGATGCTGTCAAAAAACCAAAAGGAGGTAAATATGCCTAGAGGAGACAGAACAGGTCCGAACGGAGCCGGACAAATGACAGGAAGAGGCTTGGGCTACTGTGCCGGGTATGACGAACCGGGTTTTACTGCCGGGGGACGCGGTCTTGGAAGAGGATACGGCCGCGGATACGGTGCCGGATACGGAAGAGCGTACTCTCCTGTACATCCCGATGTAACGGAAAAAACACTTCTCGAAAATGAGATCAGGGTACTCAAAGATCAGATGACTGCTCTCGAGAAGAGACTTTCCGAAACTGAAGACAAATAAAGATAAGGGCGGAGTTTCCGCCCTTATACTTTGTTCATCAAATTACTTAAAGGAAAGGATATATAAAATGAAAAAAAAATTTGCCGTGCCGACCAGAGACAAAAAATTATGTGAACACTTTGGTCACTGTCAAAAATTCGCGATAATCGAAGTTGATGACGAAACAATAATTAAAAGTGAGTTTGTCGATCCTCCCGCCCATGAACCCGGACTTTTTCCAAAATTTCTTTCAGATATGGGAGTCAGCACCATAATCGCGGGCGGAATGGGTCAAAAGGCACAAAATCTTTTTTCAAAGAACAATATTGAAGTTTGTGTGGGAGTGGACTTTGATGAACCGTCAAAACTGGTCAGGCAATATTTGAACAGAGAATTGCGGACAGGAAAAAATCTTTGTGATCATTGAGGATAACAACTATGAAAATTGCTATTGCAAGCGGAAAAGGCGGTACAGGTAAAACATTTTTAGCTACGAACCTGGCTTCTTATATTTCGGAAAATGAACCGGCCACTCTGGTCGATCTTGATGTCGAGGAACCAAATTCTGCCATATTCATAAAAGGCGAAAAGATCAGATCCGAAATTAAGTATAAGATGATCCCCTCCTGGGATAGAACGGACTGCACATTATGCGGAAAATGTCAGGATGTATGCAATTTTAACGCAATTCTGAAGGTCAGGGATGCTATTATGGTTTTTCCAGAACTATGTCACTCATGTTATGCCTGTTCAGAGCTTTGTCCCTCTTCTTCACTGCCCATGCAGCAAAAGGAAATGGGAACTTTGGATCATTACAAAAAGGATGATCTGGACTTTATAGAATCAAAATTAAATATTGGTGAGGAACAGGCTGTCCCTCTCATATCGCAGACTAATGTTTATGTAGACTACCACCTCAACAATAGCATTAGTATCTTCGATTGTCCTCCTGGAGCAGCCTGCCCCGCCATTGAATCCGTTAAAGATGCCGATCTTGTGATCCTTGTTGCAGAACCCACACCTTTCGGTTTTCACGATCTAAAACTTATTGTTTCTGCAATGGAAAAGATCAAAAAAAAATTCGTTGTAGTAATAAATAAGAGCGGACTCGGTAACAATGATACTGCGGATTTTTGTAATAAAAAAAATATACCTGTAATTTCCCGCATACCACACTACAGAAAGCTGGCAGTCAGTTACGCAAAGGGAGAACTTGTTTACAATAAATTCGGTTTTATGGCAACGGAACTAAAAAAAATTTATTCTTATATTAAAGAGACAATCAAATGAAAGAAATTGTTGTAATATCCGGCAAGGGCGGAACAGGTAAAACCTCCGTTGCAGCTTCTCTGGCCTTTGTAAGCTGTGCAAATACCGTCCTTGTGGACTGCGATGTTGATGCTTCAGATATGCATCTGGTGCTCAACCCCACTGAAATATATGAAGAGGATTTTTATTCCTCAGACCTGGCCGTGATCAACTATGAAAAGTGTACAGGATGCGGAAAATGTTCTCAGGTATGCAGATTTGATGCAGTCAAAAAGAACGGGGTCAGATTCAGTATCGACCCTATAAGCTGTGAAGGATGCGGATACTGTTCGCATGTGTGCCCGGAAAAAGCGATCTCGATGATACAGCAAAAGGACGGTCTTCTGTACTTATCAGACACCAGACTTAACAAGAGACTTTTTCATGCAGAACTCGGACCCGGTGCCGAAAATTCTGGTAAACTGGTCGCAAAGGTCAAGAACAGAGCAAAAAAATATGCGCGTGAAGATCAGCTGGATTTTGTTCTTATTGACGGAGCCCCCGGTATCGGATGTCCGGTCATCTCATCTCTTTCGGGAGCTGATCTGGTTGTTCTGGTCACAGAAACTACATTATCCGGACTTCATGATCTTGAAAGGGTCGTTCAGCTGGTCAACAAATTCAGCATACCCATGAGCTGCATCATCAACAAATCAGATATTAATACCCGAATACTGAACAAGATCAAAAAATATCTGATGGAGGAAAAGATCGAACTTTTATCGGAAATACCTTATACCGAGGATTTTCCAAAATCGATCTCTGAAGGACTCTCACCGGCAGAATATACCAAAGAATTAAAACAGGAATTCGATTCAATATGGAATAAGATCGTTAAAATGACAGGAGATACAAAATGAAAATAGCATTTACGACAAAGGGAGAAGGATGGGGAGCTCAAATAGATCCCAGATTCGGAAGAACTGAATATATTTTTATTTTTGACGACGAAACAAATAAAACACAGACCATAAACAACAGCGGTGTTTCGGAACATGCCCACGGGGCGGGACCGATGACAGCACAGATCATTACCGACAAAAAAGTCGATATTGTCATAACAGGAAATGGTCCGGGAGGAAATGCTTTAAGGGTCATTAATGCCGCAGGTATTAAAATATACGCCGGAGCAGGAGGTATGACCGCAAAGCAGGCTTATGATGCTTTTAAAGAAGGAAACTTGAACTGATAAACTTTTACTTAAAAGGAGGACAAAATGAAAACTGATGTACTGGTAATCGGAAGTTCTGCTGCCGGTCTGGTTGTACCGACTGTAGGAAAAAGAGTGAACCCCGAGAAAAAATTTACTGTCGTAACAAAACAGCCTAAAACAATGATCCCGTGCGGAATACCATATATTTTTGGAAGTTTGCCCGGCTCTGACAACAATGTTCTGCCTGCCGAAACAATGTATGACAAGACAGGCGTGGAAGTAATCCACGATGAAGTGACCAATATAAGCAGGGAAGAAAAAACAGCAGAGCTCGCTAAGGGTGAAAAGATCGAATTTGATAAACTTGTTTTCGGTACAGGATCTTTACCGCTGAAACCAAAGTGGCTGAACTGGGAGGGAAAAGAAAATGTTTTTTTCGTGCCTAAAGATAAGTTATACCTCGATGATATGAAGGAAAAGCTGTCAGGATGTCAGAACATAATCACGATAGGTGCGGGATTTATCGGTGTCGAAATGTCCGATGAACTTAATAAGGCCGGCAAGAAAGTAACTCTTATAGAAAAACTTCCCAACATATTGGGTCTGGCCTTTGATAAGGATATTTCAGAAAAAATTGAGGTGATTCTGAATGAAAGAGGCGTAAATGTCATGACCGGAGCTGAGGTAAAAGAGATCGTCGGCGAAACAGCAGTTGAAGGTGTAAAGCTCAAAGACGGCACTGTAGTTCCTGCAGACGCGGTAATTATATCGATGGGATACAGACCCAATACAGAACTCGCGCAAAAGGCCGGTGTACTTGTTAACGAAATGGGATTTATCAGAGTTGACGAATACATGAGGACCTGCGACAGAGATATTTTCGCAGTGGGCGACTGTGCGGAAAAAAAGGACTTTGTTACAGGCAAGAATGTACCTATCATGCTTGCGTCAACAGCCTGCGCCGAGGCAAGGATCGCTGGAATGAACCTTTTTAAACTTTCAGCTATTAAAACTTTCAGCGGAACAATATCAATATTTTCCACAGCAGTAGGCGAGAACGGTTTCGGCATAGCAGGAATGACCGAGGCTCAGGCAACAAAGGAAGGCTTCGATATAATAACAGGCTCGGCAGAAGGTATGGACAGGCACCCGGGCGGATTGTCCGGTATGCACAAGCAGTATGTAAAACTTGTTGTAGCCAGAGAATCAGGTGTAATTCTCGGCGGAGCTGTCCTCGGAGGTCTGTCAGCGGGTGAACTTATAAATGTCATCGGAATAGCTATTCAGAACAGGATGAATGTCAATTCGCTTTTCGTTACACAGATCGGTACGCACCCGCTTCTCACTGCATCACCGGCGGCTTATCCCTTGATTAAAGCAGTAGAAAATGCTATAATTCAGATGAATAAGTAAAAACGGGTAAAGGTCATGAATTTTAGAATTGCTTTCGCAACGGACAACGGTAAGAATTTCGTAGGAAGTCATTTTGGAGATGCCCAAAGGTTCGATATATATGAACTTGATGAAAACAATTTGAAATTCCTTAAGACTATAAGGAACACAGTCGAAAATTCACCGGATCACGCTGATGAAAAAAAAGCGGGTGGAATTTCAGATCTTCTTTTAAAAGAAAACATTCAGGTAGCCGTATCTAAAATTTTCGGACCGAACATTAAGAGGATAAAGAGCCATTTCGTATGCGTCATAGTCAGATCAGAAGAACTCTCGGACTGTTTCGATATCCTGAAGAATAATATTTTCCTTCTTAAAGAAGAGTGGGAAAAAGGTGATAACAGAACTTATCTCAAATTCGGGAGAATATAAAAAATGGCAAAAAAGATAAAAATAGGCATAATTATCTGCGACAGATATCATACCTGTGCAGGCGGAAAATGTTTCAGGTCTCTACGCGAAAGAGAAGGCGCATTTGACATCTATTCAAAAGACGATGAAGTGGAAGTGGTGGGATACACATCATGCGGGGGCTGTCCCGGAGGGAATATCGAGTACGCGCCGGAAGAAATGAAAAAGAACGGTGCGGAAATAATTCATCTCGCGACGGGAATGCTCGTGGGATATCCTCCATGTCACAGGCTCGAATTTTTTAAAAAATTCATACCGGAGAAGTTCGGTCTGAAAGTTGTGGTAGGCACACATCCTATACCTGAGAAATACAATCTTATACACAAAAGACTTAAGACATGGGAATCCAAGGTCTGGAAAGAGCTGATAAAAGGCAGCCTTCCTGATAAAAAAACCAGACTGAAATATGATTAAACACAAATTCGGAGTAAAAAAATGGCGGAAAACAAAACAGGCGTCGAATACAAAGATCTGATGCCCGGAGCAAAAAAAATAATCGCTGTAGCGAGCGGAAAAGGCGGGGTGGGAAAATCAACCGTAGCGGCAAATCTCGCTGTAGCACTTTCAAAACTGGGCAATAGAACGGGGCTTTTCGATGCC